>NZ_JBEZNQ010000026.1:0-101273 GCF_040653315.1 Streptomyces sp. NPDC047981
GGCCTGCCCGGGCGCGGGACGGCCACCGCCGTCGGGCGCGCCGGGCTGGGCCGGTACCGGCGCCTCGGCCGCCTGCTGCCGGGGGCGGGTGCGCTCATGCGGCCGGGCAGCCAGCGGCTGCCGGCCTTCGTGGGAGGTGGGATGCTCCGTCACGCGTGGGGTTCCGTCCGTCCGGGCCGGTGGTGCGATGCACTCGCTCTTCTCGCCGATGCCGCGCCTTCACGGGGACTAAACCCCTGGCGCGCGGTGGATGTGAATGCCCCGCGAGCAGCGGCTACGACAGGGGTCGGCACACCCGGGCAGACGTCCGGCACTGCTCTCCCCCTCAGAATGACTTACGGTCAGGTCCTGCGCTGTGCTCTGTGGTTGACGCCTCGTCCGGTGGATCACCGCCTTGCGGAGGACGATCCTACGTTTGCACCCCGGGGGCGCATCAAGGGTCTCACGGAGCCGTGTGCGCCGGAGTGCGATCCCAGTCGGCGGGCAGCTCGGGCACGGTCCATGCCGGATCGGGCCGCCAGTTCTCCCAGCCGTCACGGAAGGGGGCGCCCCAGGCCCGGAGGGTCGCGACGGCCGCGTCGCCCGCCGCCCGTACGCGCGCGGCCTGCGCCGCGTCCATCAGACCGTCGCGCTGGGCCTGCGCGAACTCGTCCTCGTCCCGCCACAGCCAGCTGCGGTCGGGGTTGACGGAGATGTCGAGGAAATGGTCCTCGGAGTCGATGCCGCCGGACCACCGGGTGCGCGGCTCCTCCAGGTTGACGTACCAGCTGCGGAACTCCCAGCCGCGCTCCCAGAACAGCCAGACCGACCAGGGCTCGCCGGGCCGGGCCAGCTTCAGGACGCCCTCGCCCGCCCAGCGGGCGCGGGCCGTGGTGCGCGGGGCGGTGTAGCGGGTGGCGAGCGGCTCCTGGTGCACGGGCCTGCCGTCGGCGAGCACCGGTTTGACGCACTCGGTGCCCGGCGCCATCCAGACGGCGAGCAGCTCGGGGGTGTCGCGCACGACGGTCACCGGCCGGCAGATGTGCACGTCGCCCGAGCCGTTGTCGCGGTAGCGCCAGAGGATGTGATCCCCCGGCGCCCAGTGCTGTGAACCACCCGATCCTGTCATGCGCAGATATTAGGGGGGAGCCTCACCGGCCGCTGCGATCCGGGTCACGGATGAGTCATGCGCAGCACGTCGAGCGCCTCGTCCAACTGCTCGACCGTCAGCGCGCCCTGTTCGACGTACCCGCCCTCCAGGACGACCTGCCGGATCGTCTTGCGTTCGGCCAGCGAGCGCTTGGCGACCTTGGCCGCCTCCTCGTAGCCGATGTACCTGTTCAGCGGGGTGACGACGGACGGCGAGGACTCGGCGTACTCGCGGGCCCGTTCGACGTTCGCGGTGATCCCGTCGACCGTGCGGTCGGCGAGCAGACGCGCCGCGTTGGCCAGGAGTCGTACGGATTCCAGCAGGTTCTTGGCCATGACCGGGAGCATCACGTTGAGCTCGAAGTTTCCGGCCGCGCCCGCCACCGCGACCGTGGTGTCGTTTCCGGTCACCTGCGCGGCGACCATGAGGACGGCCTCGGGAATGACCGGATTCACCTTGCCGGGCATGATCGACGAACCGGGCTGGAGGTCGGGGAGGTTGATCTCGGCGAGTCCCGTGCGCGGGCCGCTGGCCATCCAGCGCAGGTCGTTGGAGATCTTCGTGAGGCCGACCGCGATGGTCCTGAGCTGGCCGGACGTCTCGACCAGGCCGTCCCGGGCGCCCTGCGCCTCGAAGTGGTCGCGGGCCTCGGTGAGCGGCAGTCCGGTCGCCGCGACGAGTTCGGCGATGACGGCGGCGGAGAAACCGGGCGGCGTGTTGATGCCGGTGCCCACCGCGGTGCCGCCGAGGGGGAGTTCGGCGAGCCGGGGGAGGCTGGCCCGCAGCCGTTCGATTCCGTACCTGACCTGGGCCGCGTAGCCGCCGAACTCCTGGCCGAGGGTGACGGGCGTGGCGTCCATGAGGTGCGTACGGCCCGACTTCACGACGTCCGCGAATTCGGCCGATTTCCGCTCCAGGGAGGCGGCCAGATGGTCGAGCGCCGGGATGAGGTCCTCGGTCACGGCGGCCGTGGCGGCGATGTGGATGGAGGAGGGGAAGACGTCGTTGGACGACTGCGAGGCGTTCACATGGTCGTTGGGATGGACCTCGCGGCCCGCGGGGAGCCGCTCGCCGGCGAGCGTGGCGATGACCTCGTTGGTGTTCATGTTCGAGGAGGTGCCGGAGCCGGTCTGGAAGACGTCGACCGGGAAGTGGGCGTCCCAGTCGCCGGCCGCGACCTCGGCGGCGGCGGACACGATGGCGTCCGCCAGGTCCTGGTCGATCACCCCGAGCGAGGCGTTGACCTTGGCGGCGGCCGCCTTGATCCGGGCCAGGGCCGCGATGTGCGCGCTCTCCAGGCGCTGCCCCGAGACGGGGAAGTTCTCCAGGGCCCGCTGGGTCTGGGCCCGCCACTTGGCGTGGGCCGGAACCCGCACCTCGCCCATCGAGTCGTGCTCGATCCGGTACTCGCTCGTGTCGTCGCTCATGACATCAACCTCCATACAAAGGTGAGCACTTGTCTTGTTCTGGCTATTCCCATTGCGCTTACCGGCCAGTAAAAACCGTGGGTAACCCCACTTCCAGGAGGCGCAATGAGGCGCACCAGGTACAGACTCCGTTGGGCGATCGCGGCCACGGCCGCGGCCGCCGCGGCCTTCGGGACCATGACGGCCGTCGCCCCCGCCGGCGCGGCCGAGGTCACCCCCCGTACCGTCGCGGCGGTACCGCTCCCGCCCGAGCTCGAAGCGATCCGGGCCGCCGAGGCCACGAAGATCTACGGCAGCCCGGAGGAGCGCCCGCTCGCGCAGCGCAAGAGCGGCCTGATCTCGCTCGGCGACAGCGAGATCTCCGGCGAGGGCGTCGGCACCTACGAGCCGCCCACCAACGGCCCGACGAACTGGTGCCACCGCTCGCCCGACGCGGCCATCCACCGCACCGGGATCGCCGCCGACCTCACGTTCAACGTGTCCTGTTCCGGCGGCTACACCGGCAACATCCGGATCGGTGGCTCGAAGCAGTACGCCGACGAGCTGGTCCAGAGCGACAACCTGGCCATCAAGGCCCGCAACACGCGCATCAAGATGGTCCTGCTCGTCGCCGGGGCCAACGACGACCTCCAGTTCGGCCCGGTCATGACCGACTGCGTCACCCGGTACCTGACCCTGCAGGGCCCCTGCGAGCCGAAGTACGCCGCCGGCTGGCAGGCCCGCGTCGACGGCCTGGTCCCCAAGGTCGAGCAGACCGTCCGCGACCTGAAGTCCGTGATGCGCGACGCCGGATACGCCGACGGCGACTACAAGCTCGTCGTCATGGGCTACCCGAGCCCCATCGGCCCCGACTTCAAGGACAACCCGAACTTCCCCGGCAAGCTCATCTGCGGCGGCCTCGGCTACGACTCCGACACCGTGTGGGGCCGCAACACCGCCGTCCCCGCCTTCGAGCGCGGCATGCGCAGGGCCGCCGCGAACACCGGGGCGGTCTACCTGGACAACTCCCGGCTCTTCCACGGCCACGAGGTCTGCATGGAGGACACCTGGGCCCGGGGCCTGTACATCGACCTCTCCAAGCCCGGCACCCCGGACGAGAACTCGGTCCGGCAGTCCTTCCACCCGAACGCGAGCGGCCACCGCGCCTTCGCGTCCTGCCTCACCCAGATCTACAACTCGGGCCTGCGTGAGGCCAGTTGCGCGGACGTCAACTCCAGCGGGACACCGACCCTCTTCCCGTACGCCTGGGACGACGTCTACCGGCCGCTGAAGAACGAGGCCACCGGCAACTGCGTGGACGTGAACGCCTCCTCCAGCGCCAACGGCACCGCCGTCCTCGGCTGGGACTGCCACGGCGGGCGCAACCAGGGCTGGTGGTACGACGCCGCGCGGCAGACCGTCCACACCGAACTGACCCAGGACCGCTGCCTGGACGTCCCCGGCGCCCGCTACCGCGCGGGCGAGGCACTCATCGTCTGGAACTGCTCGGGCGCCGCGAACCAGAAGTTCGTCCGCGACGGGGCCACGATCCGGCCGGCGGCCGCCACCGGGCTCTGCCTGACGCAGGCGGCGGCGAAGCAGCCGCTGCGGCTGCAGAACTGCGACGGCTCGGCGAACCAGAAGTTCGCCTAGCCGCCAGGGCCCGCCATGAACCCGTGGCCCCCGTCCGGTGCGGGACGGGGGCCACGGTCATGCGTCGCGGAGTCTTGATCCAGGCGCCTAGAGGGGCTTCAGCGTGGTGCGGGCCAGTTCGAGCGCCGGGAGCATCTCGCGGTGCTCCTGGGAGTCGAGGCCGCCGAGATGGACGATCACCGTCCCCTTCGGGGCGGCGACGGCGAAGGCCCGCTCCTCCTTCGACTCCTCCATCAGCTTGTTGTAGACCGTGTAGGTCACCTCGACGGCCGGCAGCGCGCCGGCCCTCGTCTCCTTGTACGTGACCTTCGAGGTGCCCTCCGCCGCCTTCACGAACCCTTCGAGGGCGGTACGGGCCGGGGAGTCGCCGGCCGTCCACACCCGCAGATAGCCGATGTTGCCGGCCGGCTTCGCGTCGACCTCGCAGACCATGGTGGCGGGCCCCTGCTTGCCGAGGGCGGCGAACACCTCGTCGTCGCCGGCCTTCACGGCCTGCGGCTTCCAGTCGGCCGCCAGGCCGAAGGAGACCGGCAGCGCGCAGGCGCTCCCGGGCGCCCCGAGGGACCCGGCGGCCGCCTCGGTGGCGGCGGTGGGGGACGTCGGGGCCGGCAGGGCATGGTCGGGCTTCGGCTCGGTGCTCAGGCAGCCGGTCAGCGTCCCGGCGGCCGCGAGGGCGGCGATCGCCGGGACGAGGACCCGTGTCCGTACCGGTATCGGATGTCTCATGCGCGCGAGACTATCCGGGGGCCGTCGCCCTCCCGGCGTCCGGTCAGGAGAGCTTGCCGCCGTAGTCCGGCAGCTTGAAGGCGCGCTCGGCGTGACCGCCGACGATGTCGGTGGTGTTGTTGCCGATGTTCGCGATGATCGTGTAGCCCTTGGCCTCGATCTCCGCGCGCTTCTCCGTCTTGTACGCGCTGACCTCGTGGAACAGGTCGGGCAGGGAGCGCACGTAGAGACCGTCGACCGGGTAGCCGGCCTGCTTCAGGTTCCAGTGCGTGAGCGAGTAGATGATGCCGGGCCGGGCGGTGACGAAGAAGACCGCGACACCACGCTCGTGCGCGTCCTCGACGAGGTCGCGCACATCGGCGATGGCCGGCGTCGGCAGCTCCCAGAAGGGGTGGAAGTCCGTCTCCAGCGAGGAGTTGTCGATGTCGAGGACGATCGCCTGCTTCTCGCGGCCGGCGTTCTCGGAGCGCTCCTCGATGTACGGGCGCGCCTGCGCGACGACGGCCGCGACGTCACGCCGCCAGGTCGTGTAGTCGACGTCGTCGAAGGCGGCGGCCGACGTCGAGTGGGTGTCCGGGTCGGCCGCGGAGGCGGCGGGCGCGGGCACGACGACGAGCAGCGTGGTCAGGGCGAGGGTGGCCGTGGTTCCGGCGGCGGCGCGCCTGACGAGGGGGGTGGAGGGCATGGGGGGCTCCCGAGTGGTCGACCGGCTCAGTGGTTGACATGCTCGCGGCCAATACTGACCAGTAGGCGTCGGGAAAGCTACCGGTTGGTAGCGAGTTTCTGAGCGGAGATCGACAACGCCCCTCGGTCCGGAGGGACCGAGGGGCGTCGAAGCGGAAGGCCGGGCCGGCAGGTCAGCCGAGGCCGGGCCCGCGCACGGGGATGTGCGTGAACGTCGGCTCGGGGGCCGGGTTCTGGAAGAAGTCGTTGCCCTTGTCGTCCACGACGATGAACGCCGGGAAGTCCTCGACCTCGATCTTCCAGACCGCCTCCATGCCGAGCTCCTCGTACTCGACGACCTCGACCTTCTTGATGCAGTCCTGCGCGAGGCGCGCCGCCGGGCCGCCGATCGAGCCCAGGTAGAAGCCGCCGTGGCTGCCGCACGCGTCCGTGACCTGCTTCGAGCGGTTGCCCTTGGCCAGCATGACCTTGGAGCCGCCCGCCGCCTGGAACTGCTCGACGTAGGAGTCCATCCGGCCGGCCGTCGTCGGGCCGAAGGAGCCGGAGGCGTAGCCCTCGGGGGTCTTCGCCGGGCCGGCGTAGTACACCGGGTGGTCCTTCAGGTACTGCGGCATCTCCTCGCCCGCGTCCAGGCGCTCCTTGATCTTGGCGTGCGCGATGTCGCGGGCCACGACCAGCGGGCCGGTGAGCGAGAGCCGGGTCTTCACCGGGTACTTCGTCAGCTCGGCGAGGATGTCGTCCATCGGCTGGTTCAGGTCGATCTTCACGACGTCGCCCGACTCCTCCAGGTGGGAGTCCTCGGTCTCCGGCAGGAACCGCGCCGGGTCGGTCTCCAGCTGCTCCAGGAAGACGCCCTCGGCGGTGATCTTCGCGACGGCCTGGCGGTCGGCCGAGCAGGACACGGCGATCGCGACGGGCAGCGAGGCGCCGTGGCGCGGCAGCCGGACGACACGCACGTCGTGGCAGAAGTACTTGCCGCCGAACTGCGCGCCGATGCCGATCTTCTGCGTCAGCTCGAAGACCTTCTCCTCCAGCTCCTTGTCGCGGAAGCCGTGGCCGGTCTCGGCCGAGCCCTCGGTGGGCAGCTCGTCCAGGTAGTGCGCGGAGGCGTACTTCGCGGTCTTCAGCGCGAACTCGGCGGAGGTGCCGCCGACGACGATCGCCAGGTGGTATGGCGGGCAGGCGGCCGTGCCGAGCGAGCGGATCTTCTCCTCCAGGAACTTCATCATGCTCGCCTCGTTGAGCACGGCCTTCGTCTCCTGGTAGAGGAAGGACTTGTTGGCGGAGCCGCCGCCCTTGGCCATGAAGAGGAACTTGTACGCGCCGCCGTCCGTCGCGTACAGCTCGATCTGCGCGGGCAGGTTCGAGCCGGTGTTCTTCTCCTCCCACATGGTGACCGGGGCCATCTGCGAGTACCGCAGGTTGAGCTGGGTGTACGCGTCGTAGATGCCCTTCGACAGGGCCTCCTCGTCGCGGCCCGGGGTCAGCACGTTCTGGCCGCGCTTGCCCATGACGATCGCGGTGCCGGTGTCCTGGCACATCGGCAGGACGCCCGCGGCGGCGATGTTCGCGTTCTTGAGCAGGTCGAGCGCGACGAACTTGTCGTTGCTCGACGCCTCCGGGTCGTCGATGATCCGGCGCAGCTGGGCCAGGTGGGCCGGGCGCAGGAAGTGCTGGATGTCCTTGATCGCCTCGGCGGCGAGGGTGCGCAGCGCCTCCGGCTCGACCTTGAGGAACGTACGGCCGTCGGCCTCGAAGGTGGAGACACCTTCGGCGGTCACCAGGCGGTAGGGCGTGGTGTCCTCTCCCAGGGGGAGCAGATCGGAGTACGAAAACTCTGGCATGACGGCAGCCATTCCTCACTCGGCAGACGGCGGCGCCACCTCCATTGGCGGCGCCTCCTCCAGCGTAGAACGGGGGCGGGGCGCCGATCCTGTGAGGTAAGGCTCACTAGGGGGCTGGATCGCGCCGAAGTGGAGTGGAGCGGCCGGTTCGGGCCTGAGGTGCTCGGCGGAGGGGTCGGTTCGAGCGGAGGTGCTCGGCGGAGGGGCGGTTCGGGCCGGAGGTGCTCGGCGGAGGGGCCGGTTCAGGCCAGCGGTGTGCGGCGCGGGATGTCAGGCCAGCGGTGTGCGGTGCAGGGCGATCAGGAGCCGCCATGTGCGGCCCGCGATCTGCTCCGGGGTGGCCTCGATCAGGCCGTGCAGCCAGTCCGCGAGCAGCCCGGCGAAGGCGGCCGCCACCGCGGAGGCGACGAGGCCCGGCTCGGGCGCCCCGGCCAGCTCGCGCTCGCGGGCGCTGTACGCGCGCAGCTCGCGGTGGAGCAGCTCGCCGAGCGGACCGCCTCCGCCGGGGCGCAGGAGGCCGCGGTAGAGCGGCGCGTGCGGGGCGACCTGGGCGAAGAAGGCGGGCAGGGCGGGGGGCGGGGCGGCCGGATCGGGTGTGCCCCGCCAGGCGTGCAGGGCCTCGACCGCGTCCCGTACGACATCGGCGCAGGCGTCCACGGCGAGGGCCTGGAGGTCGGCGTAGTGCAGGTAGAACGTGGCCCGGCCGATCCCGGCCCGGCGGACGAGCGCGGCGACACCGACCTCGTCGAGGGGGCGCTCGGCGCACTCCTCCAGGAGCGCGGCGCGCAGCCTGGCGCGGGTGCGGGCGGCGCGGGGGTCGGTGGCGCGGGGGTCGGTCGTGCGCGACGCGGTCGTGCGCGGGTCCGGGCTGGTCGGGCTGGTCACCCCGCCCACAGTACGGCGGCAAGGGCGACGGCCCCGGGAAGGGCCTGGGCGGGCAGGATCCGGCGGTTGGCGGTGAGCCCGCCGTAGACCCCCGCGATCACGACGCAGGAGAGGAAGAAGACCTGGACCCGGTACCCGGTCGGATCGGCGGCGATCAGTCCCCAGACCAGACCGGCGGCAAGGAAGCCGTTGTACAGCCCCTGGTTGGCGGCGAGAGGCGCGGTCCGGCGCGCCAAGTCGGCGTCGAAGCCGGAGAGTTCGCGCCCGGGGCGGCGCTCCCAGAGGAACATCTCCAGGATCAGGATGTAGACGTGCAGGGCGGCGACGAGGGCGACGGCGACGTTCGCAAGAGTTGTGGACACCTGTCCAGAATACATGGACAGGTGTCTGTGACTGGCCTGGAGTCACGCCCGTCGGTCGTGCCCCCTAGTCGCGATCTATCGCGTTTCGCTAGGCTGGCGTCGTGGACCTCGAAAAGCAGCCTCAGAAGCCGGTCGCTCCCGCCGAGCCGGCCCCCGCTCCGGCCGTTCCCGCCGCGGCTCCGGGGGACTCGCTGCGGGCCTCTGACGCCGACCGGGACCGGATCGCGGACATCCTCAGGGACGCGATGGCCGAGGGGCGGATCGATGCCGAGGAGCACTCCGAGCGGATCGAC
The DNA here is from genome assembly GCF_040653315.1 of Streptomyces sp. NPDC047981. NCBI lineage: Bacteria > Bacillati > Actinomycetota > Actinomycetes > Kitasatosporales > Streptomycetaceae > Streptomyces > Streptomyces sp. NPDC047981. The sequence continues at coordinate 8,983 of NZ_JBEZNQ010000026.1, forward strand.
GCGGTCTATCGCGCCAAGACCGTGGGCGAGCTGGAGCCGATCGTCAGGGACCTGCCCGCCGGGCGCGGTCCCCGCCCGGAGTCCGAGCCGGCCTACGCGTACGGCCCCGACGACGACGCGGCCCCGGCCGACAGCATGATCGCCGTCTTCTCCAGCTCCACCCGCAAGGGCCGCTGGCGGGTGGGCCGCAGGACGAACGCCTTCGCGCTCTTCGGCAACATCGAGATCGACCTGACCGAGGCGCTCTTCGCCCAGCGGCTGACCACCATCAACGCCACCTCGATCTTCGGCAACGTGGAGGTCCGCGTCCCGGAGAACATCAGCCTGCGCGGCAACGGCACGGGGATCTTCGGCAACTTCGAGGTCGTGACACTGGAGGCCGCCGACCCGCAGGCCCCCGTCGTCGTGATCAACGGCTACTCGGTCTTCGGCAACGTCGAGGCCAGGCCCAAGCGCGGCAAGTGGATCACCGACCTGCAGAACGTGGTCCAGGACAAGCTGCGCAAGCACCTCGGCCACTGATGCCGGAGTGACCGGATTCCGCCCCTGCGAGTCCGCACTCCGGAACTCGGCGGCACCCAGTGCATAGGCGCGCGCACAGCGGGTAGGGCTGCTGCATCGTCTCTCGCTCGCGAAGCCGTCGTCAGGAGTAGACCGTGCTGCCACTGCCGCATCAGCCCCTCCAGGTCGCCGCCGTTCCGCCTCAGCGTGCCCCCGCCCGGGAGGACGAGGCCGGCCCCTGGCACACGGAGGCGGTGTGCCGCCGGGACGAAGCCGGACTGTTCTTCGCCCCCTCCAAGGAGCCGACCGCCTCGCGGCTCGCGCGCGAGGAGGCCGCCAAGCGGGTCTGCGCCCGCTGTCCCGTGATGGTCGACTGCCGGGAGCACGCGCTGCTTCAGCCCGAGCCGTACGGCGTGTGGGGCGGGCTCACCGCGGCCGAGCGCCGCGTCGTGCTCGCCCGGCGCCGCCGCCGCGAGGTGGAACTCAAGAAGGCCGCGGCCGCGGAGCGGATCGCCGCGGCCGGCTGACCGCCCGAGCGGCGGTTGCGACGTCGGCCGTACGGAGAAGGGGCGCCCCCACCGCACAGGGGGGCGCCCCTTCTCCGTTCCGTACGACGGCTGCTCCGCAGCTCCGTCCGGGGACGGCGTTTCCGCCGTGACGTCTACTTCGCCCGGTCGAAGTCGATCTTGCTGTAGGCGCGCAGCTTCGACAGCCGGTGCTCGGAGTCGATCTGCCGGATCGTGCCGGACTTCGAGCGCATCACCAGCGACGACGTGGTGGCGGTCTCCGAGCGGTAGCGGACACCGCGCAGCAGCTCGCCGTCCGTGATGCCGGTCGCGACGAAGAACACGTTCTCGCCGCTGACCAGGTCGTTCGTGGAGAGGACCCGGTCCAGGTCGTGGCCCGCGTCGATCGCCTTCTGGCGCTCGGCGTCGTCCTTCGGCCACAGCTTGCCCTGGATGACACCGCCGAGGCACTTTATGGCGCAGGCCGAGATGATGCCCTCGGGCGTGCCGCCGATGCCGAGGAGCAGGTCCACGCCCGTGCCCTCGCGGACGGCCATGATCGAACCGGCGACGTCGCCGTCGGTGATGAACTTGATCCGGGCGCCGGTCTCGCGGATCTCCTTGACGATGCCCTCGTGGCGGGGGCGGTCCAGGATGACGACCGTGACGTCCTCGGGGGACATGTTCTTGGCCTTGGCGACCCGGCGGATGTTGACCGAGACGGGCGCGTTGATGTCGACGAAGTCGGCGGCCTCGGGGCCGGTGACCAGCTTGTCCATGTAGAAGACCGCGGACGGGTCGAACATGGTGCCGCGGTCGGCGGCGGCGAGCACGGCGATCGCGTTGGGCATGCCCTTGGCGTTCAGCGTGGTGCCGTCGATCGGGTCGACCGCGATGTCCACCTCGGCGCCGGTGCCGTCGCCGACCCGCTCCCCGTTGAAGAGCATGGGCGCTTCGTCCTTCTCGCCCTCGCCGATGACGACGACGCCGTTCATCGAGACGGTGGAGATCAGCGTCCGCATCGCGTTCACCGCTGCACCGTCCGCGCCGATCTTGTCGCCGCGGCCCACCCAGCGGCCGGCGGCCATGGCGGCTGCCTCGGTGACACGGACCAGCTCGAGGGCGAGGTTGCGATCGGGGGCCTCGGGGGAGACTTCGAGCTCGGACGGCAGGGAATGCTCGGTCATCGGAGCGCACCTTTCTGTACGGCGACGGCCGGAATATAAGAGGGTGCTGCGACTCTATCGGTACGTCGACAAATTGAGCAGAGGGGCCCACGTATGAGCACAACACCATGATGCGACCATGGTGGGCGTGGCAGGTATGCGAGGCAGGCAGACGGTACGCGGGATGTTCCAGTCGCTCGGGGTGATCTTGGTCGCCGCGGGCGTGATGTATCTCTTCATCCCGCACGACGAGAACGCCGATCCGGTGAAGGCCAAGGACTACCGGGTCGAGCTGGTGACGGCACAGCGGGTGGCGCCCTATCCGGTGCTGGCCCCCGAGGGTCTCGGGGAGGGCTGGAAGGCGACCGTCGTCTCGTACAAGCGCGAGCAGAGCGACGCCTGGCAGCTAGGCTTCCTCGACCCAGACACCCAGTACGTGGCGCTCCACCAGTCGACGGCGGAGCCGGAGAAGTTCGTGCCCAAGGTCACTCAGCAGGCCAAGGACACCGGGAAGACCCAGACGGTCGCGGGTCAGGTCTGGCAGCGCTGGGAGGGCGAGAAGTACGACGCCCTGGTGCGCACGGACGGCGGCGCGACGACGGTCGTGACGGGGACGGCCTCGTTCGAGCGGCTGGCCGAGATGGCGGGCGCGCTGCAGTCGAAGAAGGCGTAGAAGGCGCAGAGAGCGCACATCGAGAATGCGGGCAGGGGAAAGCCCCCGGACTCCAGGAGGAGTCCGGGGGCTTTCCCGTGCGTGCGTGGGGCGCGGCTCAGACGGTGGTGACGACGTCCTCGTACGCGAGGCGCGGGGAGCGCGGGAACCAGGCGTCCTCGCCCGGCTTGCCGATGTTGACGACCATCAGCGGGGTGTGGTCGTCGTCCAGGAACTCCTTCTGGAGGCCGGCGAAGTCGAGACCGGTCATCGGGCCGGCGGCCAGGCCGGCGGCGCGGACGCCGACGATGAAGTACGCGGCCTGGAGGGCGGCGTTGAGCAGGGCCGAACCCTCACGGGCCGGGCGCTCGGCGAAGAACATGTCCTTGGCCTGCGGGAAGTGCGGCAGCAGGCTCGGGAGCTCCTCGTGGAACTCGTTGTCGGCGGAGAGTATCGCGACCAGCGGGGCGGAGGCGGTCTTCGCCTGGTTGCCCTCGGCCATGTGCTTCACCAGGCGCTCGCGGGCCTCGGGGGAGCGGACCAGCGTGATGCGCAGCGGGGTCTGGTTGAAGGCGGTCGGCCCGTACTTGACCAGGTCGTAGATCGCCTGGACCTGCTCGTCGGTCACCGGCTCGTCGGTGAAGGTGTTGGCGGTGCGGGCCTCACGGAAGAGGAGGTCCTGGGCGGTGGGGTCAAGAGCGAGGGACATGCTGCGAACCTTCCGGACTGCAGGGGGTTTCAAGCGATGCCCTCACCGTACGACGGTGTTTGGTGAAGTTTCAACTAATCCAAGTGGATAGTGATCCGGTTCACAGGATCATCGTACGGGACCCGATGCCCGCCGGTACAGGGGAGGCCTGAGGAGGGGACGCGCAAGGACGCCTGGGGACGCCCAGGGGCGCCTGGGGGCGACCATGGACGACCCAGGGACGACCCAGGGACGACCCAGGGACGACCCAGGGACGAGCAGGGGCGACCCAGGGACGAGCAGGGGCGTCCAGGGATGACCACGGGCGAGCAGGGACGCCCGGGGGCGTCCTGGTGTCGTCCCGGTGTCGTCCTAGTCGTCCTCGGCGGCGGTCTCCTCGCCGTCGGGGCCCTCCGCGGAGGAGGACGTCGCGGCGTCGAGGCGGGCTCGCGCGCCCTCCAGCCAACGCCGGCAGACCTTGGCCAATTCCTCCCCACGCTCCCAGAGTGCGAGCGACTCCTCCAGGGTCGTCCCGCCCGTCTCCAGACGCCGAACGACCTCGATCAACTCGTCGCGTGCCTGCTCGTATCCGAGCGCCTCTTCCGTGGTGGCTGCCATGCGATCCACCCTATGCGCCGGGTCCGACAACGCGCCGCACCGTGAACTCCCCCGCGAGGACCCGCGCCCGCAGCTCCTCGTCCACCGCGACCTCCTCCGGAGACCGCACGACCGAGCCGTCCGCCCGCTGGAGCACCGCGTACCCGCGCTCCATCGTGGCGGCCGGCGACAGCGCCCGGACCCGGGCCCGGGTGTGCGACAGCTCCGAGTCGGCCCGGTCGAGCAGATGCCCGAGCGTCCGGCGACTGCGGGCGAGGAGCGCGTCCAGCTCGTCCTCGCGCTGCTCCACCATCCGCTGCGGATGCTCCATGACCGGCCGGGCGAGTGCGTGCGCGAGCCCGCGTTCCTCCCGGTCGAGCAGTCCCCGCACCGTCCGCAGGGCCCGGTCGCGCAGCGCCTGCACCCGGTCCAGCTCCTCGCCGACGTCCGGTACGACCTTCTTCGCGGCGTCGGTCGGCGTGGAGGCGCGCAGGTCGGCGACGAGGTCGAGCAGCGGCGAGTCCGGTTCGTGGCCGATCGCGGAGACCACCGGCGTACGGCACTGGGCGACCGCCCGGATCAGCTGCTCGTCCGAGAACGGCAGCAGGTCCTCGACGCTGCCGCCACCCCGGGCCACGATGATCACGTCGACATCCTCGTGCGCGTCCAGCTCCTTCACGGCCTGGACGACCTGGGGCACGGCCTTCACGCCCTGCACGGCCACGTTCCGCACCTCGAAGCGGACGGCCGGCCAGCGGCGCCGCGCGTTCTCCAGCACGTCCCGCTCGGCGGCGGAGGCGCGGCCGCAGACGAGACCGACGAGCTGGGGCAGGAAGGGCAACGGCTTCTTGCGGTCGGGCGCGAAGAGCCCCTCGGCGCCGAGGCTCCGCTTGAGCTGCTCCAGCCGGGCCAGCAGCTCCCCGATGCCGACCGGCTTGATCTCCACGGCCCGCAGCGACAGCTGGCCGCGCGGCGCGTACCACTCGGGCTTGGCGTGCACGACGACACGGGCGCCCTCGGAGACGATGTCGGCGACGGCGTCGAAGACCTGGCGGTAGCAGGTGACGCCGATGGAGATGTCGTGCGAGGGATCCCGCAGCGTCAGGAACACGACCCCGGCGCCGGGCCGCCGCGACAGCTGCGTGATCTGACCCTCGACCCAGATGGCACCGAGCCGGTCGATCCACCCCCCGATGAGCCGGGAGACCTCTCCGACGGGCAGCGGCGCTTCGGCGGACGTAGTGAGACCCATGCGCAGAGCGTAGTGAACCGCACCGACAGGCGGGGCCGGTGGTGGTCGCGGACCACCGGTCCGGTCAGGCGCTCCGCCTCGCGCGACCGCTGTCCGGTCAGGCGCTCCGCCGTGACGTCCCCTGTACCCCCAGCACCACGAGCCCCACCGCCAGCCAGATCACGCCCACCACCTGCGCCGCCGCCGACGCCTCGACGATCACCGCGATCAGGATGATCGCGCCGACCACCGGCATCACCACATGGCGCAGCCAGTGCGGCGGCCCCTCCATCCGGCGTACCGCGAACCACCCCACCACGCTCGCGTGCAGCAGCACGAAGGCCGTCAGCGCGCCGACGTCGACCACCGAGACCAGGTGGTCGAGGCCGTCGTCCCGCTGGGCCGCCCACACGGCCGCCACCATCGTCACCGTCGCCGCGATCAGCAGCGCCACCCGGGGCACCCCCGAGTCCGTGCGGGCCAGCAGCCGGGGCAGCCGTCGTTCGCGCCCCATGGCGAAGAGCAGCCGGCCGGCCGCCGCCTGCCCCGCGAGCGCGGCGAACGCGGCCCCGATCGCCTTCGAGACCGCCACCAGGTCGTGCAGCCAGGTCCCCACCGACACGTCCACGGCGTCGTAGAAGGCGGACCCCTGCTTCCCCGGGTCGGCCGCGAGCTCGGCCGACGACAGCGGTTCGAGGAGCGCGACGAGGTACGTCTGGGCCACGAAGAGCGCACCCGCGAGCACCAGGCAGAACAGCAGGGCCCGCGCCACCTTCTCCGAGCCCCCGGTGACCTCCTCCGCGAAGGAGGCGATGGCGTCGAAGCCAAGGTACGACAGCACGGCCACCGACACCGCGCCCACCACGGCCGCCGTGGAGAAGGTCCCGTCACCGGTCAGCGGCGACCACCAGTCGCGCCGCGCCCCGTCCCGGGCGAGGACGACGATCGCCGACACGACGAAGACCAGCAGCACCACGATCTCCATCGCGAGCACCGCGAAGCCCACGCGCGCGGCGGCCCGCACGCCCCAGAGGTTGAGCAGGGTCGTGACGACCACCGCGATCGCCGTCCACACCCACTGGTCCACCTCCGGGACCAGCGCCTCCATCGCGATGCCCGCGAAGAGGTACGCGACGGCCGGGATCAGGAGGTAGTCGAGCATCGCCATCCACCCGGCGATGAACCCCGGCCCCTCGCCGAGCCCCTTCCGGGCGTAGGTGAAGACGGAGCCCGCGAACGGGGCGACCCGCACCATCTGCGCGTAACTGAAGGCCGTGAACGCCATCGCGACCGTGGCCACCACGTACACCAGTGCCACCGCGCCGTGCGACTTCGCGTCCAGGGTCCCGTAGACCCCCACGGGGGCCATGGGCGCGATGAAGAGGAGCCCGTAGACGACAAGGTCGCGGAACCCCAGGGTCCGTCGCAGTCCGGTGTGCGCCGCGACCTGTGACTCAGACTCTGCCTGCGCTTCCTCGGCCATGGGCCAAGTCTCGGCCACGGTACGGATCACGTCCCGTACCGACGCGGCCGTACGGAGGGGTCGTACGGAGGGGCCGCATCGAGGCAGCCGTATCGACGCGGCCGTACCGAAACGGGAGGCCCTCTTCCGCGGCCGTACGATGGGACGCATGACTGCGACGCCCGCGACCAACCGCCCGAAGCGTGTCCTCCTCGCCGCTCCCCGCGGCTACTGCGCGGGTGTGGACCGTGCCGTGATCGCCGTGGAGAAGGCCCTGGAGCAGTACGGCGCGCCGATCTACGTGCGCCACGAGATCGTGCACAACAAGTACGTCGTCCAGACCCTGGAGCGGAAGGGCGCGATCTTCGTCGACCAGGCGACCGAGGTCCCGCCGGGCAACATCGTGATGTTCTCGGCGCACGGCGTGGCCCCGACCGTGCACGAGGAGGCCCGGGAGGGTCGCCTCAAGACCATCGACGCGACCTGTCCGCTGGTCACCAAGGTGCACAAGGAGGCGGTCCGGTTCGCCAAGGAGGACTTCGACATCCTCCTGATCGGCCACGAGGGCCACGAGGAGGTCATCGGCACCTCCGGCGAGGCCCCCGACCACATTCAGCTGGTGGACGGCCCCGAGGACGTCGCCAAGGTCGAGGTCCGCGACCCGGACCGGGTCGTCTGGCTGTCGCAGACCACGCTCTCCGTCGACGAGACGATGGAGACGGTGGACGCGCTGAAGGAGAAGTTCCCGAACCTCATCTCCCCGCCGTCCGACGACATCTGCTACGCCACGCAGAACCGGCAGCTGGCCATCAAGGAGCTGGCCGGTGAGGCCGAGCTCGTGATCGTCGTCGGCTCGAAGAACTCCTCGAACTCGATCCGTATGGTCGAGGTCGCCAAGCAGGCCGGCGTACCGGCCGCGTACCTGGTGGACTTCGCGAGCGAGATCGACGAGGCCTGGCTGGAGGGCGTCACCTCGGTGGGCCTGTCGTCGGGCGCGTCCGTACCGGACGTCCTGGTGCAGGAGGTCCTCGAGTGGCTCTCCGAGCGGGGTTACGTGGACGTCGAGATCGTCAAGACGGCCGACGAGTCGCTGACCTTCTCGCTGCCGAAGGAGCTGCGCAACAAGGACCTGCGTGCCGAGGCGGCTGAGCTGATCAAGGAGTAGCGGCTCCGCCGCTCTCCGAGGAGTCACTCCGCGCTCGAGCCCTTACCGTGGGTTCATGAACGTCTTCGGAGTGGACATCGGCGGTTCGGGCATCAAGGGCGCTCCCGTGGACCTGGACCGCGGCGAGCTGGCCGAACCCCGCCACAAGGTACTGACCCCGCATCCCGCCACACCCGACGGTGTGGCGGGATGCGTCGTCGAGGTCGTGGAGAACTTCGGCTGGACGGGCCCGGTGGGCGTGACCTTCCCCGGCGTGGTCACCGGCTCGACGATCCGTACGGCGGCCAACGTCGACAAGGGCTGGATCGGCGTCGACGCGGGCAAGCTGCTGAGCGACCGGCTCGGCGGCCTGCCGGTGACGGTCCTGAACGACGCGGACGCGGCCGGGATCGCCGAGGTGACCTTCGGCGCGGGCCGGGGCCGCGAGGGCACGGTGATCCTGCTGACGCTCGGTACGGGCATCGGCTCGGCGCTCTTCGTGGACGGCAGGCTCGTCCCGAACACGGAGCTGGGCCACCTGGAGCTGAAGGGCCACGACGCGGAGAAGCGGGCGTCGACGAAGGCCAAGGAGGACGAGGACCTCAGTTGGGAGCACTGGGCGACGCGGCGGCTGCAGAAGTACCTGGCGCACGTGGAGATGCTGTTCTCGCCCGAGCTGTTCATCATCGGCGGGGGAGTGAGCCGGAAGGCGGACAAGTTCCTGCCGCTGATCGAGGACATCAGGGCGGAGATCGTGCCGGCGGAGCTGCAGAACAACGCGGGGATCGTGGGCGCGGCGATGGCGGCGGCGCGGGGGTAGGGCGCGGTGGCGGCCCGTTAGGGTGCGGGGGCCGCCACGGTGCGGAGGCCCGTTAGGGTGCGGGGCCCGTTACCGTGCGGGGCCCGTTACGGTGCGGGCCGCCGGACGGCCTGGGGCGCGCCGTGCGGCGAGGCACTCTTGGCCACCGCACCGGAACGACCACCGCCCCCACTGTGCGCACCGGCACCACTGACCCCACCGTGCCCGCCGGACCCGTTCCTGACCGCCCGGGTGGCGGCGGCGCGCTGGCGGCGCCCCATGTCGCGCACCTTGCGGACGCTGGTGATGAGTCCGGCGACGAGGGTGCCGCCGTAGAGCCATCCGGCGTGGACGGCGAGGGCGGTGACGACGGCCATGGCCTGCCCGCCGAAGCCGCCGGAGCCGCCGGCGATGGGCACGACGCCGACGGCGAAGGCGATCGGCACGCTGATCGGGGCCGTCACGAGGTCGGCGGTGCGCACCCAGAGGGCGGTCAGGGCGCTGACCGGCAGGAACAGCAGCCCGTAGACGAGGGGCGAGCCGTCGAGGAGCAGCAGGTCGAGGAAGCCCAGGACCAGCATGGTGGCGGAGGCGAAGAGCCCGGCGCCGAGGCCGGTCAGCCGGGGGTTGGGCAACCGGCGGAGGGCGAGGACGAAGGGCGCGACAGGCGCCGCGGGTCGTCGTACGGGAACGGTGACGGGAACGGGTGGCTGCCCGGAGGGCGTCGCCCGCTCGACTCGGCCGCGGCCGGGGCGCGCGGCGACGCGATAGACGGCGGCGCCCTCGACGAGCGCGCCGGGCGGCGTGAGGGGGTTTTGCGGCCGCCGGCGGCCTTGAGGCTGACTTGTCCTTTGCTGCTCCACTACACCAACGTAGGTCGGGAGGGGGTGGGGGAGCGGCCCAGGACACGCCCTTTGGGTGACGTTGCCGTCGAGAACGGCCGAAGGTCGGCGTCGCGGGCCGGATCGAACCCCCCGTAAACTGGGGGATCGCCCCACCCGCCGCACCGTATCCGTACTCCAGAAGGTCGCCACCGTGTCGCTCACGATCGGAATCGTCGGTCTGCCGAATGTCGGCAAGTCGACCCTGTTCAACGCCCTGACCAAGAACGACGTTCTGGCGGCCAACTACCCGTTCGCCACGATCGAGCCGAACGTCGGCGTGGTGGGCGTTCCGGACGCCCGCCTGACGAAGCTGGCGGAGATCTTCAGCTCGCAGCGCGTCCTCCCGGCGACGGTCGACTTCGTGGACATCGCGGGCATCGTCCGCGGCGCGAGCGAGGGTGAGGGCCTGGGCAACAAGTTCCTGGCGAACATCCGTGAGTCGGACGCGATCTGCCAGGTCATTCGTGCCTTCGAGGACGAGAACGTCGTGCACGTCGACGGCAAGGTCTCGCCGAAGGACGACATCGAGACGATCAACACCGAGCTGATCCTCGCGGACCTCCAGACGATCGAGAAGGTCCTCCCGCGCCTGGCGAAGGAGGCCCGGATCAAGAAGGACGTGGCCCCGAAGGTCGCGGCGGTCGAGGCGGCGAAGGAGATCCTGGAGCGTGGCGACACGCTCTTCTCGCAGGGCATCGTGCAGGGCTCGGACAAGGCGGAGCTCCTCCACGACCTGCACCTGCTCACGACGAAGCCGTTCCTCTATGTCTTCAACGTGGACGAGGACGAGCTGACGGACGACGCGTTCAAGAACGAGCAGCGCGCGCTCGTGGCCCCGGCGGAGGCGATCTTCCTCAACGCCAAGCTGGAGCAGGACCTCTCCGAACTGGACGAGGAGGACGCCATGGAGCTCCTCCAGTCCGTCGGCGCGGAGGAGCCGGGCCTTGCGACCCTCGCCCGCGTCGGCTTCGACACCCTCGGCCTCCAGACCTACCTGACGGCCGGCCCGAAGGAATCCCGCGCCTGGACGATCAAGAAGGGCGCCACGGCCCCGGAGGCGGCCGGCGTGATCCACACGGACTTCCAGAAGGGCTTCATCAAGGCCGAGGTCATCTCCTTCGCCGACCTCGTCGAAACCGGCTCGGTGGCCGAGGCCCGCGCGGCCGGCAAGGCCCGCATGGAGGGCAAGGAGTACGTCATGCAGGACGGCGACGTGGTGGAGTTCCGCTTCAACGTCTAATACGTCCGGCGAAAGGCCGTCTGACCTGCGACGGAGCGGGTCGGGCGGCCTTTGCGGTCCCCGTACGCCTTGTCGACGGGCTCCGGTGCTGGTCTTGGCGGCGCCGAGTGTGTGGTGCCGACGCGCAGACGAATGAGCGGTTCCGCAGGGACCAGAATCAGCCGGACGCAGCCGTTTGCCCCCTTTCCAGTACGGACGCTGCGAAACTGTCGAAGGAACGGAAGGCAGCGTTGTCGGGGGGAAGCGCGGTGGCGCAGAAGAGCGACAAGTCCTACTACCGGGCAGGACACTGGGTGCGGCCGTCGGCTGCCAAGCAGGTGAAGAAGCCTGCGACAGGCCTGGTGATTGTGGCGGCGTTGCTGGCTATTGCGGCCTGGAACACGGTCTTCGGTGATGACAGCGAGGCCCCTGTGCCAGCTCCGCAGCAGTCGCCTCCGACTGCCTCAGCTACTCCCTGAACGATGATCTCGGCTGCGACCGTTTCGCCGAGACACTCTTCCGGTCAACCGCTGCAACGGGGTCGGTTTCTGGTGCCGGAGCGGTTGTGGGGCGGTGCGCGGCGCGGCGTCGGTCGCCGTATCCGTCAGCAACCGCGTCCAGACGGTATGCCACTCAGCGACCTGCTGATCCGGCACGCCACAGGCGGACAGATACGCCGCTGTGGTGTGCCAGGTCTTGGGAAGGCTCTCGCGGTTCAAGAGCCGGCTGACGGTACCGGGTGAGATGCGTCCACCGGAACGTTGGCTCACCAACTGATGGGTGAGCCCGCTCGTCACACGAACATCGGCCAACGACTTGAAGAAACCCCTGACCGTGCGAATTCCCGAGGGACTCGGCCAGGAGCGCCCTGTGGCTGGCTCTCCGTCAGCAGACGGGGTGGTCGCGGTTGTCGGTAGACAGGCCGGATTGCGTCCGAGAGCGAGTCGGGCTCCGGTGTTTCTGTCTCTCGCCTGTGGGTCGGGGCGCCCCTTAGCCGCCAGCCTGATGCGCAAGTGCCGGTACAGCGCTCCAAAGTCGATCAGCTCAGGCCCATGGGGGATGCCCGTCCGAAGCGCTTCGAGGAGCTCGCCGGTGAACGCGGTGAAAGTCTCGTCCGGCGGGGCGAGTGCTTGGCGTGTTTCTGCTGCAGCGGCCAGCAGGAATGTCCCCTCCACGGCCGCCTGATCGGCCAGGTCTGATGGTCCACCCATCGTCCCGAGGGCCAGACCGCTGTAGCAGCAGTCGAGGACGATGACACATCGATCGGCCCGGCCGTTCAGGAGAGCCTGCCGTATCCACCGATAGGGGAGTCCGGTCTCCACGTGTTGTTGCCTGGACTGAGGCATGGCCAGATAGAGGTCCCCTTCGGGGTCGACCAGCCCATGACCGGCGAAGTAGACCAGCACGGTGTCGCGCGCTTGCTCGGCTGCGGCCCGCACTGCGGCCATGGTCATCTCTGCGGTCGTGGGGTTGGAGAGGATCGTGCAATGCTCCTGCGGCAGGGTCCAAGCGGTGGGTCCGGTCAGTGCCTGGGCCAGAGCGGTCAGGTTATTGGACACAGCCGGCAGCGACTCCAGGTGGTCGTAGTGGCTGGTGCCGATCAGCACTGCTCGGGTCGCGCCGGGGTCGGGCAGCACGCTCATGTCTCAGGTGCCTCATCGTCTGTCGAGTTCTCAAGGGCACGAATGACACGTTCGATCTCGGCATCGCCGCCGTGGGTAAGAACGATCACGGTGTCACCCCGCCTGATCTCGATCCGCGGATCCTGGGGCCTGGTTCGCTTCCAGGCGGCCAGCGCCACCACGAAGGATGCAGCGCTCCATCCGTTGTCAGTCACCAGTTGGATGACGTCTAGCAAACCGCCCATCTGCCCGGGCTTGGGAGGCTGCTCCTGGAGTGTCAAGGAGGAGGATCTGCGGATCTCTCTGTCTGCCCCCAGCCACTGGTGTAGTGAACGCAGCTCGTCTGCCTCGGCCCCTACCCGCACGTCGATGTGCATGGTTCCCCCTGTCTCCGCGTGTCGGCGGTCTTCCGCATTTCCATCGTCAGGCAGTACCGGCTTTCTGGTGTGCGTTTGGCTTGTTCACGCCCATGCCTGGTGAGAACTAGGGGGCTGGGGAAGGTGATTGCACCGCTGCCTACAGGCGTCGCCAGCCGTTGGCGAACTCGCATTGGAGGTCCGCCCAGCGGCGCTGTTCGGCGGGGATGTGGCTGGGGTAGCCGAGGCGTCCCACGCCCTTGACCCACTCGTCCCAGAGGCCGTCGGGCTCCGTGAATCGGTCGGCGTGGCGGGTACCGAGGAGGGCGTCGAGGCGGAGGAGGGCGCCCAGGGCGGCGGGCTGGTCGTAGTGGAGGTCGGTGCGGGGGAGGTAGTGGTCGAGGTAGGCGGTGAGGATCTCGGCGTCGGCGTGGGTGCCGAAGTGGGCCAGGGTGAAGCAGTAGGCGCTGCCGGAGTAGCAGACCTCGCTGGCCAGGAGCAGGTCGCCGATGCGAGCCCGGAAGCGTTCGCGGCGGTCGACACCGATCAGCCAGGCGGCGGTGAGGCGCGAGCGCCATTCGTACCCGAGGAGAGCTTCCAGTTCCTCGTCGGTGACGCGGCGGCGTCATTCAGTAGGTGTCGGGTGAAGCGGGTGGTGTGCCACCACCGGGGGCCCAGGAACCGCCCGCCGTTTAGTACGAGATAGCGCGGGAGGCCCCCGTACATCCTCGTCACGTAGCTCTCGACCACGTGGCCGTAGCCAATTTCGGCGGGGTGCTGGGACAGCATCGGTCACCTCTCCGGGTGCAGGTCGGTCCGGTCGATCCAGGTGGGGCGACGAAGATGTTGTCGCCGGCGGGGCTTCGGAGGCTTCCAGTAGGGACCAAGGTGCGGGACTCTTCGACCAGGTGCTCCCAGGGCGCGGTCCAGACGAGCTCCCAGTCCAGGACCGGGCCGGAGACGCCGTACGTGCGGCCGGCGTTCACCTGCCAGAACTGGGAGTAGAGGATCACCTGGGCGTGGTCGGCGAGGTCGTTGATGATCTCGGTGAGGTGGGCCGTGGGCCAGCCAGGGGCGTCGTCCGCAGTGGCGGCTTGCAGGCGTGCGGTGAGCGGCGGGACGACGGGGGTGCGGGCGTCGAGTTTGGTCAGGGCCCAGCGGATGCCTTCCGGCTCGCTCCAGTCCGGTGGCGTCGCTCGTTCCAGGCAGGCGCGATAGGCGCGGCGCACGGGCTCGACCACGCCGTCGATCTTCAGGCTCGCCAGGGCCATCGCCGCCCATTCTCGGACGGTGGAGTCGTCGCTGTGCAGGAGGGCGGTCAGGGCGGGGCCGCAGCGTGGGTCCGCTACCTCTTCGAAGACCTCGATGGCGGTCAGCTGCCCGAAGCGGTCGAGAGAGGGCAGTCCGTCGATGATGGCGGGGATGGCGTCGGAGCCGATGTAGATCAGTTCTGCGCGGGCGTCGTACGACGGGCCGGTCGAGTCGTCGAGCTGGTGGATGAGTCTCTCGATGTGAGTGGTCATGGGTGATCGCGCCGCCAGAAATTGGGAGCCACCAGCAGAGCACCGAGTGGTCGTCGGGCCACGGGGCAGGGATAGGAGTCACTCACCTGCGCAGTCTCCATGCAGGCCCAGCCGGTGTGCCAGGGATTTCGGGGCCTCGGAGCTCCCGGCCAGTCCGCAGCCAATCCGCAGCACACCCGTGAACGGCCGTCGGGAGCCAATGCATGCCAACCGGGAAATCCCAGGTCAGATCCTTAGATGGGGCTCGGTCGCAGGTCAGGATCAGGCTTCAGGTATTCCGCTTCAACGTGTAGTCGCCCCGTTGCTTCACGCTAGCTTGTGGTCTCGTTGAAAGCGCAGGTCAGAAGGGGTCGGACTCCAACGAGTCCGACCCCTTCTGCCTTCCCGTGCTGAGGTGCTGCCGGCTTTTCAGCTGCTTCGGGGCGGTGTGAGCTTGTCGAGGTCCAGGCTGATGTCGAAGGGCACCGGCCGCTGGAGGGTGCCCCGGAAGATGCCGGCGGGGGCGTAGGCGCCGGTGGGTTCGTCGAGTTCGTAGACGTGCACGACGGGTGCTCCGTCCTCGTCCTCGATGCACCAGTAGTGCGGGATGCCGGCCTCCGCGTACTTGCGGAGCTTGACGGTGCGATCGCGATGGGCGGACTCGGGGGCGACGACCTCGACGACGAGCTTCACGTCCTCCGGCGCGAACCAGGTACGGTCCCCGTCGAAGTCGGCTGTCGTCACCAGCAGGTCCGGCTCGGGGCGGTTGCGTGGGTCGAGCTTGATGGTCATCTCACGGCCGACTCTGGTGTCGGCAGGCACCTGCTCCATGAGCGCGACCGTGAGCATGGTGACGAGGTGGCCGTGCCACCACCTCTGGGGCGACATCATGAAGACGAGGGCTCCGTCGATCAACTCGGTGTGGCGGGGTGCCTCGGGGAGGCGGTCGAGGTCCTCCGCGAACCAGCCTTCCGCGCGCGGCGGGCGCATCCAGTCGGGCAGTGCGGTCATGGCTTCACCGTAGCGGCTGCGGTCACCTCGGCGGCCGGATTGAGGGCGCCGGCGATCGCGGGGGTGAGGGGGTGCCCGGCGAGTACGTGGCGGATGGCTTCCAAGGGGATGGAGCGCTCGTAGTAGTCCTCGAAGTGGGCTTGGGCGGCCTCCGGTGAGCGGTCGGTCAGGAGGTGGAAGAGGTAGCCGGAGCCGTCCGGATCCTCGCGGCCGGCTGGGAAGGGGATCGCTGCCCCGGTGCGCCATGCGGTGTCGCCGGTCTCCCGCCACAGGCAGGCCGTGACGGCAGGGGCGTCGATCTCCTCGTCGAAGAACGCGGGCTCGTCCAGGAGCGGGCGCAGCGCCTCGGGTACGTCGTCGACGACACCGGGCCAGACCTGCCCGTCGTCCGTCCCGTACGGGCTCATCTCCGACTCGTGGTCGAAGCCGCGTATGAGGACGCCGGCCGGAGTGAAGAGGACGGAGAAGTCGTCGCCCGAGCCGTTGTCCATCAGGCCCGCCTCCACGTCCGGTCCCCAGTCGGCGTCGAAGGTGTAGGTGCAGAACCGCGGATCGCCTGCGATGGTCGAGTCCAGGACCGCCAGTGCGCGCAGATGGGCGCGGAGTCGGTCGGGGGCCGGCAGAAGGGCGGCGGTCTCGCGCACGGTGCTCATGGGGAAAGGGAAGCAGGCCCCACTGACAGTCCGGAGCGCCCCGCCCACTGATAGGCCGAGCGCCCGGCCCACCGTCAGAACGACTTCAGCGCCGCCAGGAAGTCCAGTTTGGTTTCCAGGCGGGTCAGGTCGCGGCCCGTGATCTCTTCGATGCGGGTGATGCGGTGGCGCAGGGAGTTCACGTGGAGGTGAAGTCGGGCCGCGCACGTGGTCCAGGAGGCGTCGCAGGCCAGGAAGGTCTCCAGGGTGGTCAGGAGGTCGGTGCGGTGGCGGCGGTCGTGCTCGCGGAGGGGGGTCAGGAGGCGGGAGGCGAAGGCCTGGCGGGTCGCGGGCGGGATGAGGGGGAGGAGTGAGAGGACGTGCTCGGTGAGGTCGTCGGGGCCGTGCACGGTCACGCGTTCCGGGCCGTCCTGGGCGACTCGTAGCGCCGTACGGGCCTCGTCCAGGGTGCGTTGGGCGTTGCCGGGCTCCGCCACCGGGGTGCCGGCTCCGATCGAGACGCTGTCCGTCGGGCCCAGCCAGCGGGACAGCGCCGTGGCGAGTCGGCGCTGGAGGGCCGGCAGGTCCAGGGAGTCCGTGGGGACCAGGGCGAGCAGGACCGCCTGATCGGACTCGGTGGCGGAGGCGATGTCCTGTGGGGTGACCACGACCGGGCCGTTCGGTTGGAGCAGGGCCTCCTCCAGGAGCACGCGGAGTGCCTCGGCCGGGATGGGCCGGCCTTCGTGCCACGTGCCCTCGGCCACCACGAACTGGCAGCGCGGCCACGTGTCGACCTGGCTGACCACGCCCTGCGCGGTGCTGCGCAGCCGGACCGGGATCTCCTCCGGGGGGATCCGGCGGCGCATCAGGTCCAGGAGCCGGACGGCCAGGTCGTGGAGCGCCGCCTTCGACCGCTCGTGCGCCGCTCGCGCGTCGGTGACCAACTCGACTGCTCGGCGGAGGAGTTCGGCGTCCGCCGTCGGCCGCTGTGCTGTGGCGGCGCCGCGGGTCGGCCCGGGGGCCGTGGCCGGAGTCGGTTCGGGGGACGTGTCCGCCGTCGGTCGGGGTGCCTGTGCCGTGTCCGCCTTCGGTCGGGGTGTCGTGTCCGCCGTCGGTTCCGGTGCCGGGGCGGGACGCGGTCCGGGGGCCGGGTCCGCTGCCGTGACCAGCAGCCAGTCGCCCAGTTCCGAGGCCGGGCTTGCGTCGGTGGCGAAACGTACCGGCGAGAGCAGGTAGTGGCCGTTCCCCACCGTGAACCGGTACGGAGCCTCCTCCCGCGCTCGGCGTGCCGCCAGGTAGCGCGCCGCCAGAGCCGCCGCCGTCCTGCCGCGCAGCGGGGGCTGGACCCCCGCGATCTGGCGGCCTGTCGCGGACAGGACGCGCAGGTCGACGCCGAGGCCGTGACGCAGGAGTTCGAGGCCCGAGCCCGGGGCGTCCTCGTCGGCCAGGAGCTGCCGGTGGCGTTCGACCAGGGCGGCGAGGCCGTCGAAGTCCTGGCCCCGGAGGCGGCGCAGGCGGCGCAGGACGTACTCGGTGATCGTGGCGAACGAGGTTTCCGGCCGCACGGCGAAGAGCGGGAGGCCGTACCGCCGGCAGGCGCGGACCAGGTCGTCCGGGACGCGCCCGTGCTCGACCTCCCCGGCGGCCAGCGCCGCCACGCCCGCCCCGACCAGGACCCTTACGTACCCGTCCGCGTCTCCGTCCTCGTGCCACCAGGCGAGTCCGGTGAGGACCAGTTCGCCGCCGCTGAGGAATCGGCCGGGGTCGGCCAGGTCGATGGTCGGGACAGCCGTCACGGCGCGGTCGAGCAGCCCGCTGTCGGTGTCAATGTCGGTGTCGGTGTCGGTATCGGTGTCGGTGTCGACGTCCCGCTCGCCCTCGTCACCGGCCTCGCCCTCGGCCCCGTCCCCGCCCCCACCGCCGCCTCCCACGACCAGGCCAAGCCCCAGTTCGTCGACGTCCAGGAGTTCGCGTAGCCGTAGGTGCATGATCACCAGCTTCGCACGGTCCGCCGTCAGACGCATGGGAATCAGTGCAGTTCAGCGGCGTGCAGCGGGGTGATCACACTGTTGTCCACAGTTGGCCGCGCGGGCTCTTCTGAGCGATCGGTGACTGCCTCCGCCCCGCCGCACCGCTGTCTACTTCTGCGCAGCGCGCCGCGCACGGGGGTCGCGTCTCCGCCAGGAACAGCGCGCACGAACAGCGAGACATCAAGAAGAGGCGGTCTGATCATGGCTGGTGTCCCTACCGGTGCTCCCACCGACGTCACCCAGGGTTCCCGGACCAAGGGCGGCATCGGCGAGTCCACGCTCCGTCCCGACGGCACCCTGAAGGTGACCGGTGAGTTCGCGTACTCCTCGGACATGTGGCACGAGGACATGCTCTGGGGGCAGACGCTCCGCTCGACCGTCGCGCACGCCGAGATCGTGTCCATCGACACCGCCGAGGCGCTGGCGATGTCGGGCGTGTACGCCGTCCTCACGTACGACGACCTGCCCGCCCCGATGAAGTACTACGGCATGGAGTTCAACGACACCCCGGTCCTCGCCCACGGGAAGGTACGCCATCACGGTGAGCCGGTCGCCCTGGTGGCCGCCGACCACCCGGAGACCGCGCGCCGTGCCGCCGCGAAGATCAGGATCGAGTACAGGGAACTGCCGGTCGTCACCGACGAGGCGTCCGCCCTCGCCCCCGACGCGCCGCTCGTCCACGAGAACCGCGACGACCACCACGCCGGCCACGTCCCGCACCCGAACATCGTGCACCGCCAGCCGATCATCCGCGGCGACGCGGACGAGGCCCGCAAGCGCGCCGACGTCATCGTCGAGGGCGAGTACGTCTTCGGCATGCAGGACCAGGCCTTCCTCGGCCCGGAGTCCGGTCTCGCCGTGCCGTCCGAGGACGGCGGTATCGACCTCTACGTGGCCACGCAGTGGCTGCACTCCGACCTCAAGCAGATCGCTCCCGTCCTCGGGCTGCCCGAGGAGAAGGTCCGAATGACGATGGCGGGCGTCGGCGGCGCGTTCGGCGGCCGCGAGGACATCTCGATGCAGATCCTCGCCTCCGTGCTCGCCCTACGCACGGGCAAGCCGGTCAAGATGGTCTACAACCGCTACGAGTCCTTCTTCGGCCACGTCCACCGCCACCCCGCGAAGCTCTGGTACGAGCACGGCGCCACCAAGGACGGCAAGCTCACGCACATGAGGTGCAGGATCGTCCTCGACGGCGGCGCGTACGCGTCCTCCACGGCGTCGGTCGTCGGCAACGCTGCCTCCCTCTCCGCCGGCCCGTACGTGATCGACGACGTCGAGATCGAGGCGGTCGGCCTCTACACCAACAACCCGCCGTGCGGCGCGATGCGCGGCTTCGGCGCGGTCCAGGCGTGCTTCGCGTACGAGGCGCAGATGGACAAGCTCGCCGCCAAGCTCGGCATGGACCCGGTGGAGCTGCGGCAGATCAACGCCATGGAGCAGGGCACGATCATGCCGACCGGCCAGGTCGTGGACTCCCCGGCTCCGGTCGCCGAGCTGCTGCGCATGGTCAAGGACCGCCCGCTGCCGCCCGGTCACCAGTGGGAGGTCGCCGACGGCGAGGCAGATGTCCGCGCGCTGCCGGGCGGACTCTCGAACACCACCCACGGAGAGGGCATCGTCCGTGGGGTCGGCTACGCGGTCGGCGTGAAGAACGTCGGCTTCTCCGAGGGCTTCGACGACTACTCGACCGCGAAGGTACGCCTGGAGGTCATCAACGGCGAGCCCGTCGCCATGGTCCACACGGCCATGGCGGAGGTCGGGCAGGGCGGTGTCACCATCCACGCCCAGATCGCCCGTACGGAGCTCGGCGTGCAGCGGGTCACCATCCACCCCGCCGACACCCAGGTGGGATCGGCCGGTTCGACCTCGGCGGCCCGGCAGACGTACATGACCGGTGGGTCCGTCAAGAACTCCTGCGGGCTCGTACGCGAGCGGGTGATCGAGATCGGCCGGCGCAAGTTCGGCGCGTACGTGCCGCAGTGGGCGGCCGCGGACGGACTGCTCCTCGAGGGCGGCAAGGTCGTCACCGACCGCGGCGAGGTCCTGGCCACCCTCGCGGACGTCCTGGAGGACGAGGTCGTGGAGATCGAGGCGGAGTGGCGGCACCGCCCCACCCAGCCCTTCGATCTGGTCACCGGGCAGGGCGACGGACATGTCCAGTACTCGTTCGCCGCGCACCGCGCCGTGGTCGAGGTCGACACCGAACTCGGCCTGGTCAAGGTCGTCGAACTCGCCTGCGCCCAGGACGTCGGCAAGGCGCTCAACCCGCTGTCGGTGATCGGGCAGATCCAGGGCGGTACGGTCCAGGGCCTGGGCGTCGCGGTGATGGAGGAGATCATCGTGGACCCGAAGACCGCGAAGGTGCGCAACCCTTCGTTCACGGACTACCTGCTCCCGACGATCCTCGACACGCCGACGATCCCGGTCGAGTACCTCGAACTGGCCGACCCCAACGCCCCGTACGGAGTCCGCGGCATCGGCGAGGCGCCGACCCTGTCGTCCACCCCGGCGGTCGTGGCCGCGATCCGGAACGCGACGGGCCTGGAACTCACCAAGACGCCGGTCAGGCCGGAGCACCTGCTGGGGCTCTGAGACACAGGGGGCTCCGACGCGGACTCCGATCGGGGGCTCTGCGCTTCCCGCCCCCGCTGTCGTCGATGATGCTGTCTGTAGGCATCCGATGACAGCGGGGGGACCTTCGTGACGGAGACGCACGTGTCGTGGCGGGCGATGAGGAAGTGCGAGCAGGCCTGGCTCGAAGGCGTCACGCAGTTGAGGATGCGCAACTGGCCCGCCGCCGCCGACGCATTCAGCACCGCCATCGACTACAACCCCCTGGCCGCCGACGCCTGGCTGGGCCTCCACGCCACCGGCCACAGCCAGGGCCAGGCCCTGGAGGCGATGCACGACAACGCCCGCGCCTTCGGGGCCCTGCGTACGAAACTTCAGCGCAGGCTGCTGTCCCGGTTCCGGATCGGGCGTTACGTGACCTTCCGCCTGGAGACGTCCCGCGACCTGTGGCTCGCGAGGGCCACGAAGCACCTGGACGACGGTCAGCTCGACGCGGCCGGGCACATGCTCTCCCACGCCGTGCTCGACTGCGACGAGACCCGCTTCGTCTGCGCGCGGTACGCGCTGCTGGCCAAGCGCTGGTCGCTCCTCCTGCCGTCCGCCGAGGGCATCCGTGACGCGCAACTGCGCGACGAGTCGCAGCTCTACGTCGCGGCCGGGCTCATCGCCCAGGGCGTCTGCCACGAGGCGCTCAACGTCCTGAACCCGCTGCCTCGGGCGCTGGGGAACGACGCCGCCTTCCTCGGCGAGCTGGCCTACCTGCGAGGGCGGGCGTACGAGGAGCTGGGGCGGGCGGAGGAAGCCCTGAAGCAGTTCCAGACGGCGTTCCGGTACAGCCCCGGCCTGGCCGATGTGGCCGAGCGGGCGAACGCGGCGGTTCCGCGGGGCGAGCGGGTACCGGCCGAGGGCGCCGGCCCCGCGCAGGCGGCGCGGCGCTCACCCTCCGCCGACGGCGCCTCCGGAGGCGGCGGCCTCAGCGACGAGGAGCGGGCCGCTCTGCTGGACGAGGCGATGGCCGAGCTGGAGGCGATGATCGGCCTCGCGCCCGTGAAGCGCCAGGTGCGGGCGTTGTCGGCGCAGCTGAGGATGGCCGTGGTCCGCAGAGGCCAGGGTCTCGCCGCCTCGCCCGCGCCGTTGCACCTGGTCTTCGCAGGGCCGCCCGGGACGGGCAAGACGACGGTCGCCCGCGTCGTCGGCAAGATCTTCGCCGGCCTGGGCCTGCTGGACCGCGGCCACGTGGTCGAGGCCCAGCGTGTCGACCTCGTGGGGCAGCACCTCGGGGAGACGGCGCTCAAGACGTCCGGCGTCATCGACAGGGCCCTGGACGGGGTCCTCTTCATCGACGAGGCGTACGCCCTGTCCAACACCGGCTACACGGGCGGTGACGCCTTCGGCAAGGAGGCGATGCAGGTGCTCCTGAAGCGGGCGGAGGACGACCGACACCGGCTCATCGTGGTCCTCGCGGGGTACCCGGACGAGATGAACGACCTGCTCTCCAGCAACCCGGGCCTGGCCTCCCGTTTCAGCACCCGGGTCGATTTCCCGTCGTACTCCGCCGAGGAGTTGGTCCTGATCGCGAAGTCCTTCGTCGCCGGCCAGGGAGACATACTCACCCAGGACGCGGAGACCGCCCTCCGTACGTCGTGCCACCTCGCTGTCGACGGGGACCTCGTCGACCCCCTCGGCAACGGCCGCTTCGCGCGCGAACTCGCCCGCAAGGCGTCCGTCGCCCGGGACCTGCGCGTCTACGACCTCCACGGCAGCGCGGGAACCCCGTCGCCCGAGGAGGTCACGACGCTCCTGATGGCCGACATCACGACCGCGTACCGCGAACTCACCGAGAGCCTCCCGCCGGCCCCCTGACATTGTTGGCTGCGCTCAATCACCCATCCCGGGGCCTCGGGTGGGCCCGGGCCGCTGCTGGTCCGGCGGCGCCTGCTGCGGCTGCGCGGGCGCGGTGGCACTCCGCCTGCCGGTCACCTGCACCCCTGGCAGGAACTGCTGCCCGGGGCGGGGGGCCTGGGGGGCGGGTGCGGGGGCCGGGGCTTGCGTGGGTGCGGGTGCGGGTGCGGGGGCAGGGGCTTGCGTGGGTGCGGGGGGCGTGGGCGGCCTCTGTTGCGGGATGGCGGCGGTGGGCGTGGCCTGCGGCGGGGTCGCGGCTCCTTCCTGCGCGGTCCCCTGACGCTGGGGCTGCTGGGGCTGCTGGGGCGTCACCCCCTGCTCCGTGGTCGCTTCCTGCTGCTGGGTCGGCGTCGCCGGGCCGCGCGGGGAGTTCGAGGGCCCGTCCGCGCCCGTGGCCGGCGCCGAGAGCTCCGGCGGCCGCCACCGGAGCGGGATCTCCTGTATCCGCTGCACCGCGTTCTCGTCCCCGGCCTGCTCCGCGGCCACGGCCCGTGCCCGGAGCGCGCTCTGCCGGGCGATGGGGGAGAAGCCGGGCGCGGCGTTGCCGGTCTCGGCGGGCAGGGCGCGGCCGCCCATCTCGTTCAGCCGCTGCTGGATACCCGACTCGGGGGCGAACACCTCGCGCGGAAGCTGCCAGGAAGCGGCTCCGTCGACGTCGACCCGATGTTCCTTGCCGTCCTCGGTACGGAAGGTCAACCCGTAGCCGATGTACTGGTCGTCCTGGTCGAACATCAGGTCGCCGGAGACCCGCCCGCCGTTGTCCCGCACCTGGTTCGCCAAGGTCTGCAGGGCGGGGGGAAGGGGGTTGGTGCGGCCGAGGCTGGCGACATAGCCGTCGCCTTCGAGCACCCTTTCCGGATCGCCCTTCTTCGCGCCCGGGTATTTCAGCCTGAACGAGGTCTTGCCATCCTCGCCCTGGAAGGTTTCTATGGCGCCCACGCGCGCGTTGACGAAGTTCAGACGGTCTTTGAACTCCTCGCGCATCTCGGGGAATTGCACCTGGTGCAAGAGTGCGGGTGGCGGGTCGGAGCCGATGATGGTCACCTTCGCGTTGGGGTTCTCCCGCAGGATGATCTCCGCGTTGGCAACCCCCGTGCCGCCGGATCCGGCGACGATCCAGTGCTCGGCGTCCGCCGGGTTGAAGCGGTTGTCGGCGACCTCGTCGCCCAGCAGCGCCCGACCAGGGGCCGCCTCCCTCGCCGTCTCCCACTTCTCGGTGGCATCCAGGGTCGTGAAGCAGCCTTCCAAGCGCCGCTTGACGGGCCCATCCCCCAGCCCGTCGAACAGGGCCCCCCGAAGGTTGGAGGTTTTGACAGCGGCGAGGACCGTCGCGGCGTTGGCTCCGGTCCGCTCGGCATCGGTGAGCTGGCCTCGAAGCTCGCTCGCTCCGGCGACATTCTGCCCTTCGAGTTCCTGGAGGCGCTCGCTGATCAGCCGTACGGCCTCGCTGCGGCTCTCCACGCCGGGCCCGAATTCGCCGCTGTCGCGCGCGATTCCGGGGACCACTTCGGGGGTCAGGCCAGTCGCGACGTTGGGTGTACCGTCGACCCGCACCAACAGAGGCGCCCCGCCACGCTCGCTGCCGTCCCTGTTGAAGGCCTGCGCCTCGGCGAGCAGCGTGCCGTTCTCGTCGAGCTTCAGGCGGGCGCGACCGTTCACGACATCGCCCTGGGTGGCCAGCTGGTCCTCCCAGAGCCGTACCGCGTCGATGGAGATACGGTCGCCAGGTTTCTCGACCGCCTGGTACGGATCGACGCCCATCCACTGCGCCAGGTCCCGGTCCTGGTCCGCCGACTGCACGATCCCGGCGCCGGGGTCCCGGTGCCAGCGGCCCACGGCGTCGATCAGCAGGGCCTCACGGTCGCGCCCGGACAGGCTCGCACCTCCGCCGATCGTCACCCTGCGCAGCGGGATCTCGCCCGCCGTGTTCTGGTTCTCCACCGTCTGCGCGGCCAGCTCAGCCATCTCACCGCGGAAGGCCGCCCACTGCACCGAAGCCGGCTCCACCTGCTCACGGGGGAGCGGCACGCCGTTCTGGTCGTAGCCCGGCATGGGCATGGTGATGTCGCGCTGCCCGATGAACGCCTCGACCTGCCGCTGCGCGAGGACGGCCGCCTCGCGTGAGGATTGGAGGGCAGAGGAGTCGGCGGGGTCGAGTTGCTCGATGGGGCGGGCGAGCTCACGAACCATACGCTTCGCGTCGGATGAGAGGAATTCCCGCGATGCGTATCGCCGAGAGACTGCGGATTCCACCTCGGCCGTACGCTGTTCGATCTCAGAAGCGGGAGCGACCGGTCGAAGTCCGCAGTGGTCCAGCAGAGCCGAAAGCTCGGCCCGAGCCGCAGCCTGTTGCTGCTCTGACATCTCCGGGGCGCTGGCGCGGTTGGCAAGCCAGTTCAACTCGCCGATCCGCCCGTGGTCCGCGCTCGACAGCTCCTGTCGTTGGGAGACGTCCGTTCCCTGTTCCAGGAGGTTTTCGCGGACGGGTGCCAACCCTTGGCTGGACCGCTCGTGTACAGCCATGAGTTCGCCGACCTCGTGGGCCAGTACTCGCCTCAGGAGTTCGGGCGGCAGACGGTCGGAAATCTGCACGATGTACTGCTTTGACGTCGTGTTCGTCGCCGTGGTGGCGATTGTGCCAGTCGGCATCGGAACGGCATCCAACCAGAGTGCCGCAGCCTTTCCCTGCGTCGCCTGTAGCGCGAGATACTCGCGAGGGGTGTCGTCCTCTGTCAGGGCGGGTCCGAGGGAACGGAACCGCTCTCCCAACACCACCGATGCGATACTCTCCATCTCAGCCTTGGCCGCCGCGACAAGCGCCGCCTGCCGTGCATGTAGCTGTTCCGCCTCGGTTCCGTCGGCCTCCGCCGCCAGTACATTCGTCAGAAGGCGAGGATCGGCAGACCTGTCCATGTGATGCTCCCCCGTAGTCCTTGCACGCGCTCATCGAACAGCCCTTAGAATCATGCCATGTTGACAGCACGCTCATCGTTCGAAGCACATCTGTACATGGATCTGCACCCCTGTGCTTGTGGTTCCGGCGACTTCGATCGTCAGCACCGACTGGAGCAGCACGGCGATGACATCGTGGCTGTGTACGAGGGCGCCTGCCGGCAGTGTGGGACTACCCGTCGTTTCGAGTTCAGGATGGCTGAGGAGATCCCTCCGCCACCGCCTGCGTTCGGCGGGGCTCAGCCCTCGCAGATCATTGACCCGGGGGAGTTCGCGGAGGTCGCTGGCAGAATCTCTGAGTCGGCTGGGGTCCAGCTGCTCAACTCACCCAAGTCCGAACACTACAAGCTGCGCGACGCGGTGGCCTATACCGTGGCGGCCTATGAGGAGATGCTGAAGTTCCTGCCTCCGGGCGAGGACTCGATTCCTGCCAGCGCCTTCACCTCCGAAGTGGGGAAGGCCCGCTACCGGAGCGATCCTGGGAATTTCGATCGCGATATTCTTGAGGAGAATGTCGAGGTTGCCCGCGTCGTCCTCTCCAACATCGACAAGGCTGGCCGCCCTCCGCACGCACCCCAATAGCTGCCAGGGCGGAGAGCTCGGAGCGAGCTGCTGCTCGCTCCTGATCGGACAGATGATGCGCGGCAGCACGATTGGCAGCCCGGTTCAGTTTGCCGATGCGGCCTTGGTCCCGACTCGACAGTTCAAGGCGATGACCGAACCGGCCAGTGGGCCAGGACTTTGTGTTGGGAGTCCTGGAGGGCCACGTACTCCCGCGGGGGTTCGCTCTTCTGTCCAGGCCCGGCCGCGCGTCCCGAAACGATCACCGGAACTCCCGACGCCACATCACGCAACTCTCTTCGGGCCGCTGCCGCCAGGGTGCCCGATGTGCCCGCCGCTGTCCGCTGGCATCCGTGGATCGATCGACCCGTGTCCCCCTGCTCGGCACGCCAGGATCATCGAACAACCCCTAGAATATTGCCATGTTGTCAGCTCGATCACCATTCGAGGCGCATCTGTACATGGATCTGCACTCTTGTGCGGAGTGTGGTTCCGGCGACTTCGATCGTCAGCACCGGCTGGAGCAGCACGGCGACGACTTCGTGGCCGTGTACGAGGGCCCGTGTCGGCAGTGTGGAGCCCTTCGACGCTTCGAATTCCGCATGGCTGAGGAGATTCCGCCACCTCCGCCCGCGTTCGGCGGTTCCGAACCCTCGCAGATCCTCGACCCAGGGGAATTCCTCGACGTTGCGTTTCGGATCTCCGAGTCCACAGGACTTCGGCTCCTCAATACTCCTGAGTCCGAGCATCACAAGCTGCGCGATTCCATGGTCTATTGCATCGCGGCGTACGAGGAAGTTCTGAAGTTCATTCCGCCCGGTCAGGATGAGGTCCCGGTCGGCGCCTTCACCTCGGAGGCAGGGTTGGACCGATACAGGCAGGACCCGGGGAAGTTCAGCCGTCGGCTGATCGACATCTACCTGAAGAACGCCCGCGCGGTCCTGGCCGACATCGACCACGTCAGCTCTCCGTAGGGTGTTCCCATGTTGACAGCTCGATCATCGTTCGAAGCGCACCTGTACATGGATCTGCACCGTTGTGCGGAGTGTGGTTCCGGCTACTTCGACCGGCAGCACCGGCTGGAGCAGCACGGCGACGACATCGTGGCTGTGTACGAGGGCGCCTGCCGGCAGTGTGGGACGGTTCGTCGTTTCGACTTCCGGATGGCCGAGGAGATTCCTCCGCCGCCGCCCGCTTTCGGTGGGGCGCAGCCCTCGCAGATCATCGACCCGGGTGAGTTCGAGAAAGTGGCGGGCCGCATCGCCGAGTCGGCCGGGGTTCAGCTCCTCAACTCTCCCAAGTCCGAGCACTACAAATTGCGCGACGCGGTGGCCTATACCGTGGCGGCCTATGAGGAGATGCTGAAGTTCCTTCCACCGGGCGGGGATTCCATTCCGGCAGCTGCCTTCACCTCCGAAGTCGGCAAGGCTCGATATCAGGCTGATCCGGGGAACTACGATCGCGACATCCTCGAGATGAATGTGGAGTACGCCCGCGTCGTCCTCGCCAACATCGACAAGGCCGGCCGCCCTCCGCACGCCCCCGAATAGCAGCCAGGGCGGCGAGGCCATGGGCCCCGCCGCCCTGCACCGGCATCAATCCACCCTCAGCGCTTCGCGCCCGGGTCGTACGTGGCCAAGGAGGCCTGGACCGACTGGGCGTAGGGGCCCTCCCACCAGGGGATCGTCTCGACCAGGACCGGCTTCGTGCCGGAGGCCAGGACCAGGGCTCGGCCGGGGGGCATGGAGCCCAGGTCCGAGACGTGGAGGACGCGTTCGCGGCGGACGGACTCGTTGACCGTGCGGTTGCCCGACCAGTGGCCGTGCTCCGACTCCCGGGTCGTGGAGTAGTCGCGGTGCTCGTACTCGCCCGCCAGGTCCGAGAGGTCGCCGAGGAAGCGGGTGTCGGAGACACCGCCGCCGTAGACGCGGATGTTCGCGGCCGACCACAGCTTCTCCATGCCGCGGTCGCCCCACACCTCGACGCCCTGCGCCCAGGACTGGAGGATCGTCATGAGGATGATGCCGCGCGAGCCGTAGTGCGAGTACAGGTCGGGCAGGGCCCGCCAGCGGCAGACGTTCGCCGCCTCGTCGAGGACGCCGACCAGGGGCTGCGGGAGGCGACCGCCGCGCTGGGTGGTGGCGTACTCCTCGGCCGCCTCGACCGTCGCCACCGTCAGGGCCGTCACCAGCGGGCCCGCCGAGTCCGTGCCCTCGCGGGACAGGGAGTAGAGGGTGCCCTGGCTGCGCACGAACTCGTGGGGGTTGAACTGCGGGCGGGTGTCCTCCTGGTCGAGAGGCGTGACCCACTTGTTGATCTCGGGGTTGATCAGGCACGACGCCATCTGCTGGGCCACACCGTAGATACCGCTGCGCTGCTTGTCGGGCGCCGTGAGGACACCGTTCAGCGCGTCCGCCGGCATGGTGTGACCGGCGCCGCGCAGGATGCGCTCCGGGGTGTCGTCCTTGGGGTTGGCCAGCCAGGTGTAGACCTGGGTGATCGGGGCGTTCGCGGTGGCCGCCGAGAGGAGCAGGTTGGCCAGGAGGTCCTGACCGGCCGGGTCGAAGTAGGCGTCCGTGGAGGCGTTCGGGTCGCGCGAGCCGGACGCGAAGTGGTCGGCCAGCTTACGGGCCTTGGCGACATCGGTGACGTACGAGAGCGGGTTCCACCACCACGCCGGCGGCTCCGTTGCCACCTGCTGCGGGTCGAACACCCAGACCGGGCCGACCGCCTGGCGCGGACCGCGCGTGGCGTCGACGATGTCCCGCTTGTTGGACGTCACGAGCACCGCGCCGGGGCCGTCGAGGATCGCCGGGATGGCGCGCCGCGTGGTCTTACCGGTACGCGGGCCCCAGATGTCGACGTGCATGTCCTCGAAGGAGCCGAACAGCGGCTGCTTGCCCTTGACGGAGCGGCCGATGAACACGCCCGGGACCCGGCTCATCACGCCGAGCCGCTCCGCGGTCGCCGCCGCGCCCTTCATCGTCAGCTTGCCGAGCTGCTCGCCCTTCGCCAGGTGCTGGGCTGCCGAGTCGACCCCGGGCTTGCGCTTCGAGCGCTGGCGCAGGCGGTACGCCCAGAGGACGAGGACGAGGAGCAGGACCGCCTCGCCCGCCGCCACCGCGCTCGCCGCGCTGCCCGGCCAGGCGTAGTCGCCCTTCGCGAGCTCCACCGCGAACGAGAAGGGGTTGCCGGCCGGGGAAGGCGCGTCGTCGAAGGACGCGCCGAGGTACGCGGCGCCCCAAGCGCCGCAGAGCACCACCAGGACGACGGCGACGAGACCGACGATCTCGTACGTCCAGTCGTCCTCCGCACGTGGTCTCTTCTTCTGCTCAGCGGACATGTCTTGGACCTTTCTTACGCATGCTCGTCGCCGTTGCCGCCGGCCTCGGCCGGGTTGGTGCCGGCCGGGATCGGGACCCGGTAGACGCCGTAGATCTGGCCCTGCACGTCCCAGGTGCTGAACTCGACGTTCTTGCCGGCGCGCGGCGCGTGCAGGATCTTCTTGCCCTTCGGGTCCCAGACGAGCCCGACATGCTCCGGGCCCCTGGGGCCGGGACGCCAGAAGATCACGTCGCCGGGCTGTGCCTTGTCGAGATCGACCTTGTACGCCGCGAGCTTGTCCTCCTGGTCGTACGTCACCGCCCCGATGTTGATCTTGCCGCCGCTGGCCTGGTAGTACGCCCACTGCGTGAAGCTGGAGCAGTCGAACGACGTCGGGTTGTCGCCCTGGAGGCGCGGCGCGCCCCACACGTACGGCCGGCCGATGCCGCGCTGCGCCCAGCCGAGCGCCGCCCGGACCACCGGGTCGTCGGAGTCGGGCAGGACGCCCGTGATTCCGGCGCCGTCGGGGGCGACCGGGGTGCCGCCGCCGCCCTCGGCGCAGTTGGCGTACTCGGCATCACGGCCGTCGCCGCCGCCGGGCGCGGTGCCGTAGTCGGGGTTGGCGGTGATCTTGCCGTTCAGCCAGTCCTCGGGGTCGACCATGCCGGGGCCGTTGTCCTGGCCGCCGACGAACGGGTTGTCGACGCCGGGGACGCGGACCTCCCAGTGCAGGTGCGGTCCGCTGGTGTTGCCGGTCATGCCGACGGCGCCGATCTGGTCGCCGCGCTTGACCTGGTCGCCGACCTTGACGTTCCGCGTGGACTGGTGCGCGTACTGCGTGATGACGCCGTTCGCGTGCTCGATGTGCGTCTCGTTGCCGTACGCGCCGCCGGATCCGGCCTTGACGATCTTGCCGTCGGCCGGCGCGTAGATGGCGGTGCCGACGGGAGCGATCAGGTCGAGGCCGGTGTGGTAGCCGAGGCTCCACATGCCGCCGCGCTGCTTGTACTTGGAGCCGATCTGGTACGTGCCCTGCTTCAGCGGCCACTGCCAGTCCTTGCCGCTCGCGGTCGCGTCCGGGTCGGGGGCGGGGGCCGCGGGGAAGGCCGCGAGGGACATGGGCAGGGCCTCGGTGATGCCGCCCTGGGGCGCGAGTGCCATGGCCTGCGTGGTCGTGGAGCCGTCCCCGTCCAGGGGCGGCGTGGACCAGGAGCGGGGCGGCGAGGACGCGATGCTCAGTGCGGTCGTCGGGTCGGCGTTGTTGCCGACCGGCTCCGGGATGTCCGACTGCTGACCGAGCGTGGGGAAGTTCGGGTTCTTCTCGACGGTGCGCTTCAGGTGCGCGTACCAGTCGGTGATGAGGTCCTTCTCGCCGGTCAGGTTGCCGCGGTAGCGGGCGGCCTGGGTCAGCACGACGCGCATGTAGATGGTGTTGCTGGGGCGGGAGCCCGAGTACCGCATCAGCGCGTTCCAGGCGTTGGTCTCCGCCTTCATCGCGTGCAGGAAGTTGGCGGCGGCGAAGGCCGCGTCGTCGATGTTGTAGAGGTCCTTCTTGCCGTCGCCGTTGCCGTCGGCGCCGTAGTCGGTCCACGCGGGCGTGCCGAACTGGAGGATGCCCATGTACCCGGCGCTGTTCTTGCCGCCGGGCGCCGCCGACGGGTCCTGCCCGTACTTGGTCTCCTGGTACATCTGCCCCGCGATGAGCGTCCAGTCGAGCCCGTCGTAGCGGGCGGCCGCGCGCATGGCGGCGAGGATCATCTTCGGGGGTATCTCGTTCCGGGCGGTCGCGCTCGGCAGGTACATCTTCCCCGCGGGCACGATGGGGGAGGTGGCGGCCGCGTCACCGGTGTTGCCGGCCTCGGCGTTCTCGCCGTAGTCGCCGCAGGCTGCCGCCGCCGTACCGCCGCCGATGCCACCCACAAGGCCGGCGATCATGATGAGGATGACGAAGCCGATGCCGCCGATCGGCAGCAGACCGCCCGCGCCCAGAAGCAGCCAGAGTTTGAGGTTGCCCTTCTTCTGGCCATCGGGGCCGCCTTGTCCCCCTCCGCCGCCTCCGCGTGCGGTCTGGGCGACGTCCTTGGCGGCCTTCGCCGCCTTGGCGACCTTCGCCGCCTTGGCGGCGGCCGCGAGAACGGCAGGAGCCACCATCGGCGCTTACCCTCCTGCCTGGTCGGACGCGCCGACGTTGCCGAGGCCGTAGATCGACACGTTGGACACCAGCCACGATCCACCGCGAGTGCCCTGGACGGTCACGAGCCAGGAGTTGGTCTCCGTACCGGTGTTGCGGCCGTCCTCGCTTCGGGTCGCGGTCACTTCGACCAGGCTGGAGAGCGTGATGCCACTGCCGTTGACGAGGTCGTCGGCGACCATCGCGTCCCGGAGAACGGTCGCCTTCCCGCGTGAGGCGCATTTGGCGGCCACACAGGTGTCCCAGGCCTTGCCGGTGGGGAGCGCGGTGTCCTGCCGCAACTGCCGGTCCTCGGTGGTCAACACGAGGAGCGGCGCCGCCCAGGAGGCGTTCTTGTCGGTGTGCGCGTAGGTGTTGAGACCGACCATGTAGTCGGACATCACCTTGTGCGCGGCGGCGGCCTCGGCCGGCGCGAGGATCGGCTTGACGGCGCCCGCGTCGGACGCACCGCCCTTGTTGTCGGAGGATCCGGACCCGGAACTCCCCTCAGCGGGCGCGGAGGGCGCGGACGAGCCCTCGGACTTCTCGCCGGAGGTGTCCTCGGCTCCGTTGAAGAGGGTCAGCACCACGAGGGCGCCGACCATCAGGAGCCCCAGTACCGCCAGGGCGAGTGCCGCAGTTCGCTTGTTGTCGGCGGGTGACTCCACCGTCCCGGGCCTCCCTCAGTCAGGTTGCCGAGCCACGGTAGGGGGAGAGACGGGGCGGGGACGGCATGTTTTCCCCGCCGGGGAAATCGGGGGACGGGGTGAGGAAAGGAGGGAAAGTGCCGGCGTGTGGGGAATTCGTGGAGGCGACGGTGACGGATCCTCACGGGCGAGGTGGGGACGCCTCCCGATGGCTCAGGTGCGCGGGGCCCGGTTCGCGTCGCCGGACAGTCGATCCGTGGAACGGAGGCCCGCCGATCTCAGGGCGGCGGGGACTGGCACCGTCAGCCGCGAGCCTCCAGGAACACGACGTGAGGGCGTCCTTCCCTGGCACCGACCGACACCCGGAAGCGAACCGGTACGGCCGGCGGCACTCGAGCCGCGCCGCACGACCGGGCCGGTACGAACGATGCGGGGATTCAGGGAAGTCGACGGCGTCTTCGGCTCGTCCGCCCACCACGGACTCAGG
Organism: Streptomyces sp. NPDC047981; assembly: GCF_040653315.1. NCBI lineage: Bacteria > Bacillati > Actinomycetota > Actinomycetes > Kitasatosporales > Streptomycetaceae > Streptomyces > Streptomyces sp. NPDC047981. The sequence goes on from NZ_JBEZNQ010000026.1 coordinate 41,602, forward strand.
CCAGGAAGATCCCGAGAATCAGCAGTACCGCCACCACTCCGCCCATGATGTACCGGGCCCTAGAGTCCTCACGTTCCCAGAGGTCGTGGACGACCGCCCAGCCTGTCAGGCGGGCGGCGCGACCGTCGTGGCGGCCGGTGGAGTCGGAGAGCGATGCGGCCTGGTCCTCGCCGTCGTCGTCCGGTTCCTCCGCGGTCAGGTCGCCCGTGATGCCCTGTTGCTCCTGGGCCACGATCACCAGGCCTTCCAGGAGTTCGGGCATCGTGTTCGGCGTGAGGGGGTACGCGACCGTGCCGAACTCCGTCTGGAGGACGAGGCTCGACTGCCAGGGGTTGCCGGGCTCGTAACCGTCGATCCAGGCGTGCTTGGCGTCGTACCTCGGTGCCGCCGGAACCGCCGCGGGCACCGGCTGCTCGGCCGAAGCGGCCTCCGCTGCGGGCTGCTGGGGCAGCGCCACTGCCGGAGGGGCGGCAGATGCGGCGTACTCAGGTCCTGCGGTCTGGTCGCTCAACTCTCGTCCTTGGGAAGGTCGGGGACGCTTCGGCGCGCCCTGCGGCGCGTGGGCACCCGCATTGTGCCGAGCCCGCCCGGGGGAGGGGGCGTTCTCGAGTCCCGGAGGGGTATCACGGCCACATCCGCTTTCCTCGACTTTCCTCGCTCCCGCTCCTCGGTTTCCTCGCTGGGGAATTCGAGGCGTCCCTGCTGCCTCCGTTTGCCACACTGCCCTCCGCACCTGGCCTCACCAGGGCCCGCCGCGCCCGATCGGCGGCCGGGATCAGACGCGGGGGGAGATCGAGCCGATGACGGACCACAACAGCCCTGCCGGCGGTACTGGCGGGACTCAACCGCCCGCACAGCCTGGGCAGTTCGGGCCGCCGAGCACGGCTGCCGGACAGCAGCAGCCGCATCAGCAGCAGCCTGCCCCCCAGCAGCCTCAGCAAGCCCAGCAGGTGCCGCAGCAGGCCCCCGCGCCCTACGGCTACCCCGCCCCCGCCCAGCAGCAGCCGCAGCCCCAGCCGCCGATGGCCTCCGACGCCGCGCGTGCCCAGGTGGCCGCCGCCTGGACGCGGCGCGCCCCGCAGGCCGCCGTGCCGCCGGGCGAGGCCGCCGTTCCGACCCTGCCCCCGCGTCAGAACCCGGCCCCGGGCCCTGCCGCACCGAGCAAGAAGGACCGCCGCGAGCAGGCGCGGGCCGAGCGGAAGGCCGCCTACGAGGCGAAGAAGGCCGAGCGGGAGAGCCGCAAGCGCGGTGGCGCTCCGGCACCCGCCGCAACGCCCGTCGGCGTCCCTGCGGGCACCGCCACGCCGGTCGGCGCCTCCACCGCGCCTACCCCGGCAGGTGCCGCCGCGAGCACCTCGGCCGGTGCCTCCTTCGTCGTCCCGCGCCCCGGTGGGCGCCTGCCGGCCACGGGCCGTGGCACGCACGTCGCCCTCCGCGCCACCCTGCTCTTCACCGCCTGTGCCTTCGCGCTCGGTTCGTGCGGGGTCGTCGGCCTGGCCATCGGGAAGTCCTCCTCCGCGCCGACGGCAGCGCTCAACAAGAAGGACCTCCAGAAGTACCGGCTCACCGACTTCCCGACCCGCGCCGCAGCGACCTTCGCCGAGAAGTACGCGACGCTCTGCCTGACGTACGACGCCAAGGCCGCCGAGCAGCGGCGGGACGAGCTCGCCCGCTACGCGACCTCCGGCGTGGACCGCGACTGCGGCTGGAACGGCCAGGGCACGCAGAGCGTCACGAGTGCCGTCTGGGACGGCACCATCGAGGACCTGCCCGAGTACGGGAAGAACGGCCGGTACCTCGGCGTCCAGGTCACGCTGTCGACGGGCCGCGTCACCGCCGTCTCCGTACCCGTGTACGTCGCGAATCCGGCGTCCGGCTCGGGGCTGCGAGTCGTCGGTGACGTCGGTGAGATGCCGCTCCCCGGCCGGGGCACCGCGCCGGAGATCGACCGCGACTCCGAGGTCGTGGACAGCAAGCTCTCCGACCAGCTCAAGGCGCAGGTGCTGCCCGGCTACTTCACCGCCTGGGGCTCCTCCGACACGACCGCGATGTCCCGCTTCACGTCGCCCGACGCCAGCGTCGCCGCGACGTCCGGGCTTGCCGGAGCGCTGGCGGCCCCCCTGGTCCAGGAGGTCGTGGCGCTGGCCCCGGCCGGTACGGGCGACAGCGGTGCCGTCACCTACAAGTACGGGCAGTCCGTGCCGGTGCGGGTGACGGTCGTCTGGGGCGGGGCCGGTGCGGAGGACGCGCCTGGCCAGGTGACCACCCCGCAGGTCAAGCGCTCCTACCGACTGACGGTCGTGAACACGGCGCAGGGCTGGTTCATCAAGGACATCCGCGGCGCCCTTCTCGACCCGGCGGGCGGACAGGGGGATGCCGATCCCGAGGCTCCGAGCGCCACGCCTTCGCCCGGACAGCAGACCCCGCCGGCCGGCGGTACCGCCACTCCGCCTCCCGCGACCGGCGCGGCCAAGCCGCCGGCCACGAAGCCGGCCACCGGCCAGCCCAAGCCGCCCAAGCCCTGACGGGGCACCGCTCGCCGGACGGTCCGTCCTCTCGGCGCCGGCGCGCCTTTCCCCGATCCCTTCTCATCGCTTTCCGCTCTTCACTCACGATCCCCAGACCCGAAAGGACACATCATGTACCTGGCAGCGACCTCGCTGGAGGGCATGTTCGGCGAGATCCAGGAGATCCTCACGACCATCGGAACGATGGTCGCCGTGATCGCCCTGCTCATCCTCGGTATCCGCATGCTGATGTCCATGAAGCGCGGCGACGGCATGCGTGAGGCCTTCCAGGGCTTCGGCATGATCGCAATTGCCGCCCTGATCATCGGTGGCGCGACCGGTCTCGCCGGTGTGCTGATCGACCTCGGCAAGCAGGTCGGCGGCGAAGGCAACTGAGTCACCCGGCCGGGACCGCGGGGTCCCGGCCCTCGGAGGAGCACCGGCCGTCGAGAGAGAGGGGGATTGACCGATGGCGCAGGAAGTGTCCGGAGAGCCGGAGCCGATGGTCGCGTACGACCACACGGATCTGCTCAACCGGCCCAAGCGCATCTGGAACTGGGGCAACATCCCGCTCCCCGGCCTGCTGCTGCCCGCGCTGGGCGCGGCGTTCGGCTTCGGGGTGGTGTGGATGATCGCCCTGTTCTCCCTCTCGGCTTTCGTGCCCTTCCTGGGCATGTCGATGCTGACGTCGGTGCTCTACTTCGGTCCGCCCTTCGGCGTCTACTTCATCTGGGGCCGGCCGCTCCCCTCCGCCCTCACCCTCAGCCAGCAGCTGGTGGTCTGGGCCGACTACTGGTGGCAGCCGAAGCGGCTGCAGGGCCTGGCCGCCGACCGTGAGCCGCAGGAGCTGCACTGGCAGGTGATCCTGTGGCAGCCGGGTTCGAGTCGCTGGCAGCAGAGTTACGAGCAGGCGCTCGGCGAGGCCGCGCGCCACGGTTCGTCGTACGGGGGTACCGAACCTCCGATTCCGGCTCCCGGCGCGTCAGCCCGTTCCGCCGCACCCTCCTCCTCCGAGACCGCAGGATGACTCCTCCATGTTCATGATGATCCTTCTGGGCGGGGCGGTCGCCTTCTTCGTGATCGCCATGATCATGGCCGCCTCCTCCTCCAAGACCAAGGGCGCCAACGGCGGTCAGGGCAACGGAAAGTCCGGGAACCAGGGCGGCTCCGGCAACCGCGGAAAGTCGCAGGGCGACCGGGCGCAGGCCCGGCGCGAGGAGATGCGGCTGCCGTACCGTTACGCCGACGACATGATCTTCGTGCACGGCGACTCGGTGTGGACCGGCATCGTCCTGCCCACCTCGATCGACGAGTACCTCAACGCCACCGAGCTGCAGGCCATGGCAGAGGCCCCGGCCCGCGCGCTGCTCAACCTCGCGCGCGGTGACCGGAACGTCGAGTGCCACTACCGCAAGGTCTACCGGCCGATCACCGCCATGGGCTGGGCCGAGGAACTCAACGCCGTCGCCTGGGACCCGACCGAGAACTACAAGGCGTACAACTTCCGCAAGGCGGAGTACCAGGAGCGCATCGGGGCGATGCGCGAGCGGAACATCCTGCTGGTCAAGCTGGGTTCGCTGAAGCGCGGCTCCGGTGACGGCAGCGGTGTGCTGCCCGGCGGCGACGACCCGGTCGAGGACCTGGCCCTGACCCGGGCCCTGACCGGCGCCGCCGACAAGGCGACGGCCGCCGCCACCGGTGTGCACGGCGAGTACCTGTCGCCGGCGCTGCTGGCCCAGTGGACGCAGGTCGCGCGCGAGGTGCACGAGAGCCTGGAGAGCCTCGGCGGTACGCCGCTGGCCCGCGAGGAGCTGGTCTGGCTGATCCGCAAGCCGCTCCACGGCGACCTTCCGGTGCCGCCCGAGCCGGTGCTCGGTTCGCGCTCCTGGGGTCCGGACCAGTTCGACCTGGTGGTCGACTTCTCCGGCGAGAACCGCAAGACGCACATCGTGCTGCACCAGTACGACGAGGTCACCGGCGAGCAGCACACCAGCTACACGACGACGCTGGTCGCCGCCAACTGGCCGACGGAGACGCGGTTCCGGCAGTCGACGGCGTGGGCGCGGTACGCGGCCCAGAACGTCGAGTTCCCCGTCGAGATCGACATGCGCTTCACCCTCATCCCGTACATGAGGTTCAAGGACCGCGCCGGAAAGATCAGCGGCAACCTCGTCGACGAGATGAACGACATGGCCAACTCGGGCCGTTCGCCGGACACCAAGCTCGCCAACCAGGTCACCCGCGCGCAGCACCTCGTCGACGACATCGAGGAGCACAAGATGCCGGGGATGGAGGCGCAGATCCGCTTCACGATCTCCGCGGCCGACCCGGCGGAGCTGGAGCGGCGCCGCCGCATCCTGGAGATGCAGTTCAAGCAGGACCTGAAGGTGACGCTGCTGCGTCCGACGCGTCAGCAGTGGCGGCTGCTCCAGTCGCAGCTGCCGGGCAACGCGCCGAAGCTGCCGATCGCGCCGTACCTGCGGCTGCAGGAGGTGGAGCAGCTCGGCGCCGGGCTGCCGACGGCCGGCACCGAGCTGGGCGACAACCCGGAGCATCGGTCGGGGAAGAAGCTCGGCTGGGTGGGCAACCTGGTCGGCTGGGCCGGCAAGATGCCCGTCCACTACTCCCTCCACGTCGGCCCCGCCCGTAACGACGGCGGTGGCCTCGCCATCGTCGGCGCGTCCGGTGGTGGAAAGTCCTCGCTGGCGCTGCAGAAGTTCTACGAGGAGTCGGAGGCGGGCGTCCGCTGCCTGGTCATCGACCCGAAGACCGACTTCGCGCAGCTCTGCTACTACCTGGGCTACGGCGCCCAGGTGAACGACCCGGAGTTCGCGGCGGACGCGGAGCGCGGTGTGCTCGGCACGCCGGAGAGCCGGTTCCAGCCGGTGAACCCGGAGTTCTGGGCCGAGACGGAGGTCGTCGACCTCCTCAAGGGCCAGGCGGGCGTGCTGGACCCGTGGGTGATCGCGCGCGACGTCCCGTCGGGCCGACTGCTCGCCGAGTCGATGCTGCGGGGCTTCCTCGGCGACGAGGACTACCAGCGCGTACGCCTCCCCGTCATCGAGGCCATGGCGACGGTCGTCGGCTGGTACAACTCGGCGATCCGGCAGGCGACCGAGCAGGGCCTGAGCGCCCGCGACGCGGAGCAGCAGGTGCCGAGGCCGACGCTGTGGAGTGTCGTCGACGAGGTGGTACGGGCGTACGAGCACGCCCTCGCGACGAACGACCGCGAGGCGGCGAAGGACCTGAAGCTCGCGCAGATGCTGCTCACGGAGCTGCGGACGCTGCCGTACGCGCGACTGGCGTTCGCGGAGAAGCCGCAGACCCTGTCGGCGATGCGCAAGCGCCGTACGGTGATCACGCTCCGCGGCTTCCAGTCGCCGGCGGCCTCCGACCCGCGCAACTGGAACCCGGCCGAGCGGCTCGCGGCGACCGCGCTGATGGCGGTCGTCGAGCTCGGCAGCCAGATGCTCGACGTCGGCTACGAGAAGAACCCGGTGACGGGCGAGATCGGCCTGCGCCCGAAGGCGCTGTTCGTCGACGAGGCGTACGTCGTCACGGCGACGGAGAGCGGCCGTGACCTGATGCGGCGGGCGCTGAAGCAGGGCCGTTCGTACCTGGCGGTGACGGTACTGATCACCCAGCAGGCGATCGACCTGGTCCAGATCGAGGACTCCGAGGCGCGCAGCGGCGGCGCGAACCAGATCCACACGGTGTTCGCGTTCAAGCAGAAGTCCGCACAGGAGGCCTCGCTGGTGGCGCCGCTGCTCGGCCGCCCGGAGACGGACGCGAAGGTCGTCTCCGCCCTGCAGGAACTCCGCACGGGTGTCTGCCTCCAGCGGGACGCGGACAAGCGGGTCGGGACGGTGGCGGTGGACCTGGTCTTCAGGGAGATCCTCGCGGCCACGGACACGAACGGCACGACCCGCCCGTCGCGCCAGGGCGTGAACCCTCCGCTGAGCGTCTGGGACTGGACGTTCCTCCAGGAGACCAACGACCTGGACCCGACACCCACGTCCCCGCAGGAAACCGCGGCCGCGGTCTGACCCGCCCCGGCCCACCCCGAACCGACCAAGGAGAAACCCATGCGCCTGACCAGGACTCTTGCCACCGGCGCGGTCGCGCTGGCCGCTCTCGTGACGCTGACGGGGTGCGGGAGCGACGAGAGCGGCGGCGGGAGTGGCGGCGGCAGCGGCAGCTCGGCGGGCGCGGAAGGTCCGCTGAGCAAGCTTCCCCAGGCGAACACGATGGCCGACGTGCAGAAGGCCCTCGTGGAGCGCGGCATCGAGTGCAACGAACTCAGCTCGAGCCGCGAGGGAATGACCTACATGGCGAGCGAGGCCAAGGACCCCGCCTGGGGCATCAAGGAGCGCGCAGCCTGCCATGACGGCGGCGGCAGTCCCGTCACCCTGCTCCTCATCGGTGACATGGCCAAGTTCCAGACGTCGCTGGCCAACACCAGCGACACCTTCACGATCGGCCAGAACTTCGCCGTCGCCGCCGAGAGTGACTCCACGGACCAGAGCCTGGTGCAGAACGGTCTGCTCGTCCTGTCCTGCGACCAGAGCATCCGTGACAGCGTGCCCAGCGGCTTCGAGACCCACGAGGGTCTGGTCAAGGGCTGCTTCACCACGAACCACAAGGCGTAGTCACGCCCCGTCCCGGCACCCCGGACCCCGGAAGGAAATCGATACCCGTGCGCCCTAGGGCCATGTCACGCGGAACCCGTACAGTTCCCCGTTCGCCGGGCAACCTGGTGCGCGGTGCCGGGCGGATCGTCAGAGCAGGCCTGTTCCTGGTTCTCGCGCTGGTCGCGCTGACGTTGTCCGTCCCGAACACGGCGCAAGCCATCGACCTGAATCTCAGCTGCAAGGTCACCGGCGACGACATGTACAGCCATGACAACCCGGGCGCGAACGGCGAGTCCATCATCCCCGCGGTCAACCAGTGGGAGGACACGGGTCAGAAGGGTGAGGACGTCAACGACACCCGGGGGCTGATCACCGGCGCCGTCGACATGCCCGGCGGCCCCGCCGAGTACACGTTCTACGAGATCAACGGCATGCGGGGGCTGAACTGGACGGGGACGTTCAAGGGGCGGGGTGACGCCTCGCGCAACAACGGTCCTTCCGGTACGGGCGCCGACAGCTGCTCGGTGATGGACTTCGTCAACAACGGCGTGGCCAACATGGTCTTCAACGGGACGAAGATCCTCTCGCGTACGGCGATCTCCATCAAGGAGCTCGCCTCCAACCCGAGCCCTCTCCGGGGCCTGTACACCGGCCGCGACAATGCCGTGACGACATTGAAGGACCACGTCCTCACTCCGGCTGTGCCCGTCATGATCGCGCTGACCGGCCTCTGGGTGTTCACGAGGTGGCGTCAGCAGCAGATGCGCGAGGTCTGGTCCGGTGTCGCGTGGGCCTCGCTGACGACCATCGCCGTCATCGCCCTCCTCGCCGGCGGCGGTCAGAACAGCAACTACCACAAGGTCATCGAAACAGCCGACGCAGGCATCGCCGAGTTCAACGCGGCGGTGGCCGAGGTCGCCCTGGCGGGTGTGTCCGGAAAGCCGCAGCCGCCCTGCGACATGGAAGGTGGCAACAACCGAAACCGTGGGCTTCGCGCGTCGAGCTGCGCCATGTACGACACCCTGGTCTTCCGGCCCTGGGCTCTGGGGCAGTTCGGCGAGGGCGGCACGAACTGCATATTCCGGAAGGACAGCGGCGGCAAGATCGACAACGGTGCCTGCGTGGTGCCGGGCGCCGGTGACTGCGAGTTCGGCAAGGGGGCACGGTGCGTGGACCTTCGGGTCAAGCAAGCCGTGTCCCAGTCGACGACCAACTTCGATCGGTATCCGGCTGACGGGAAGAAGCCGCAGGACATCGACAAGGAGACCGCGCAGTGGGTGCCCATCCGCAAGGACATCGCCGGCGGTGAGGGGAGAGGCTACCCGGGTCGGTCCAACTCCGTTCCCGACCAGGAGGTGTACCCGGTCGCCTTCAATGAGTGGGCGGGCCACAACGCCGGCGGACGGGTGGGCCTCGCCTTCTATTCGTTGGTGGCCGGACTCATCGTCGGCATCATGGTCATCGTGCTCAGCGCCCTCACCTTGCTCTGGCACGCCGTGACACTGATCCTGATCATCCTGCTGCCGCTGGTGGCCACGCTCGGCATCCACCCGTCTCAGCAGAAGTTGCTCAAGGGCTGGCTGCAGACGTTCATCCACAGTTTCGTGCTGCGGGCGGGCTTCGGCGTCATCCTGACCATCCTGCTCGTGCTGTACCAGATGATCCTGCCCGCCCGGATTCCGCTGGGCATGCAGCTCCTCATGCTCCTCCTGGTCACCGTCGCCGTGGTGATGATGCTGAAGAAGCTCATCGCGGGGAACTTCAGCCCGCAGATCGCCGGCGCGGCAGATCTCGGTGTGGGCGACATGCCTGGGGCCGTCGCGGGGAAGGCCGTGCCCGTGCTGGGAGCGGCCGGCCGCATGGGCGTCGGTGCCACCAAGGCCTCGGGTCGGGTCGCGGGGAAGGCGGCCTCGAAGGGGGCGGGGGCCATCGCCCGCGGTGCGGACAGCAAGTGGAACCAGGGCCGCCTCCAGAAGGGTGGCTGGATCGCGGCGAACAACTCCAAGCGCCAGCAGCGGAAGAACGCCCACAAGGCGGCGACGATCCAAGAGGACTCGTACCAGAAGGTCGTGAACGGGCAGAACGGCGGCGACGATTCCGGGGGCACGGAGAAGACCTCCCGTCGCGGCCGCGTGAGCCAGAGCGGTACCACTCCGCCGCAGCCGGCCACGCCGCAACCGGCACCGGCGCCCGCGCCGCAGCAGCCCGCGCCTCAGGCTGCGCAGCAGCCCGTGCCGCAGCAGCGGCCCCGGACCCAGCCGCCGCAGCAGCCCGTGGTGCAGCCGCCCGCTCAGACGCAGCCGCCCCAGCTGCCGCCGGAGCAGCGTAGAAGCAACCGGATGCCCGAGTAGGAGTTCCGCTCATGTCACGATCCCGATCCCGATCCGCGACTGTCGCCGATCATCTGAAGCGGTTTCTCCGGCAGGACAAGAGTGACGCGTGGGCAGTGAAGCTGCTGCCCCGCGTCGTCCTCGGACTCGCGGGGGCGTACACGCTCTTCATCCTGGCCTCGTCCAGCGCGAGTTCGTTCATCACCATCTGCGGGCTGCTCGCGCTCGGGCTGCTCCTGTTCCTGCTCCGCAGGCGCGGTCAGTTGCTGCTGGCGCTCGGGTCGACGGTCGTGACCGCGGCGTTCGCCGGGTACCTGGCGGCCGTGGGGGACATCGCGAGGGGAACGGCGTCCGGGCTGCTGAGCGGGCAGGCCGTGTTCGGGCACTGGGCGCTCGCCGGGATGGCGCTGCTCGGGGCCTGGATCGTGAAGGAGCATCCCGGGCGGCGTGGCATCACCGTCGTGATGGCCGATGTCGTGCTGCTGGTGGCGGCCGGGGTGGGCACGGTCCTGCCCGCGGCCGCCGTGCCACTCGGGTTCGCCGGGATCGTGGCCGTGCTCATGCTCAGGGGCGGCGGGGGCGCCGCCGCGGGGCGGTTCGTACGGCGCGTGCTGCGGCGGGCCGCGCCGGACACCGAGGCCGAGAGCAAGCGTGCCTGATGCCACGTCAAGAAGTTGTGGTGCAACTCGGTTACAGTTTGGAACAGCTTTGCGGTCGCCATTTGCACTGCTCTAGAGTCCCCAGGTATCAAAAATTGCCACGGGGGGCACTTTCATGGTCACAACCGCTCGCAGGACCCTTCCCTCACCACCCATATCCAGCGGGGCCGGCACCGCATCCGCATCCCTGCCCTGCCGGCGCCGACCGGACATTTTCCGCCACCCTCTTCTGGAGAACCCGCCCGTCGCCGCCGCCGAGCTGCCCCTGCAGGGCCGACGCGTCCAGGCGCTCGCGCACGCGGCACGGCAGCTCTGCGCCTCCTGCCCGCTCCGTCAGGAGTGCCTGCGCGACGTCGTACTCCGCCCCGATCCGGGCGGGTACTTCGCCGGGACCACCGAGCAGGACCGGCGGCTCATCCGCAGGCAGCTCGGCATCGGTACGCCGCACGGTGACCTGACCGCGCCCGTCGACCTGCGCCACCGGGCAGCCGAACTCGCCGCCGTACTCGACGCTTTCGCACCGCGCGGTCACCAGCCCGTGCGCAGGCCCGCCCGGCCGGGCTCCCGGTCCCTGATCCCACCCCAGAAGACCCACCACGTAGCAGAGGTATCCATGGCGGATCCGGCAGACGAACGGATCACCTTCGCTCTCGACGATCCCGTTCTCGCCGTGCAGAAGGCCGTCCTCACGCCCCTGCTGCACGCCGCCCTTCCCGCCGTCGAGGCCACCGAGCAACTCGCCGGGATGCTGGCGCACGCCCCGTCCGCCGGACTGACGCCCGAGCTGGCGGAGGCGTGCCGCCGCGTGCGGCGCTGCCTGGAGGCCTGGCGCGCCGAATGCGGCGACGACGCGCCCCGCCTGCCGGCGGACACCGGGCTCGTCGGCTCGGTCAGCGTCTCCCTGGCGACGAGCGACCCCATAGCCGCCCTGCGCCAGGACCTCTTCGAGCCCCTGCTGCGACGGGTGTCGGAGTCGATCGTCCGCATCGAGGCGGTCATGTCGGTCCTCGACACCGGTCAGGGCGCGGTGGACACGGTCGGTGGTACGAGCACGAGCGCAGTTGCGGGTACGAGTGCGGGTACGCGCACGAGCGCGAATCTGGCCGATCTCCGGGTCGCCCTGCGTGAACTCGGCGCGCGCATCGAGGCGTACGAGGGTGCGGTGGCCGCCGCCGCTGCCTCCGTCACGACCACCCCCGCCGCCCGGCCACGCCTGCGCGCCGTGCACACCTCCGACGCGGTGGTCCGTCCCTTCCCGGCGACCACGAGCCTGCGCCAGGCCGTGGACCGCGCCGTCGCGTCGTTCCCCGGTCCGTTCACCGCCCGCGACGTCCTGCTCGCGCTGCCCCCCGAGGTCTTCCAGGAGTCGGCGAAGTCGATCAGCAACGTCCTGTCCGCCATGGTCAAATCAGGGCGGCTGCGGCGCGTGTCCCGGGGTACGTACACCATGGACCCCGAACACCCCCTCGCCGCGCACTCCTGAGCGCACCGCTGAGCACACTCATGAAAGGACCCCTGTCGTGCAGCCCACGCCCCCGGCGGCCGAAGTCCGCATCTTCTCTCCCAACGCGGGCCTGATCGACGGAGTTCCCGTCACCGCGCCGCCGTACGGCGACATCCAGGAGGTCGTCATCTCGATCCTCCAGCAGCGAGCCCAGCAGTTCGGCGCCCCGGCCCCGGCCTCCATCACCGACGACCGCTACGGCGGCGCGATCCGTCTCCTCATCCACCCGGACGGGACGACGGAAGCATTGGACTGAGCAGCCCGATCACGAGCTGTTTCCGCACCGACCAGGAACAGAGAGCGGCAGCCATGACCGACAAACCTTCGCTGCGTGACTACATCGACCGCTATGCGGCGGGCGAGATTCCCCGTGACGAGGCCCTGGCGACCATCGCCGCCTGGGACTTCGAGGAGGAGTGGTTCGACCCGGCCCACACCGCACCGACGCACCAGGACAACACGCTCGCTGTCGTCAACCAGGCCTGGGGGCTCGGTCGGCTGACCGATGCGGACATCGAGGTGATCCGGCCGATCCTCAAGCGACGTGGGTTCTGACCGTAGGAACTCCGGTCTCGGGCAGAAGGCGGAAAGGGAGCGACGTGCGCTTGGTGGGGGAGAACGCACAGTTCTACGAGGAACTGCAAGGGCGGATGGGCCCCGGTGGGGACCTCGCGGTGGCAGGCGCGTACGACACCAAGAACCGCCACATGGACGCGGGAGTCTGGACCCCCGAGCGCAAGGGTCTGCACGTCGCGCTGATGGAGCGGTTCAAGGAGCAGTGCCAGGGGAAGCCGAGGAACGGCCACGCCGTGCTCTTCACGGGCGGTGCGCCCGGGTCGGGCAAGGGCAGGGCACGGCGCAACATGTCGGGGTGGGAGGCGCAGGATTCGGCGCTGGGTGACGAATTGCGGCGCGTGCACGGCATGAGCCTCGACGACTACGTCGTGCTCGATCCGGATGACTTCAAGGTGGCACTGTTCGAACTGGGAGGCGCACCGGAGCTTCCCGCCGGGCTCGACCGACTGTCCGACGGCCGCCCGCTGTCTCCGTCGGAGAAGGCTTCTCTGGTCCACAGGGAGTCGGGCCATGTCCAGGACCTGATCGAGCGGTGGGCCCGTGGCGAGGGCTACAACCTGCTCTACGACCAGTCCCTGCGGGCCTTCGACTGGACCTCGAACCTGCTCACGGACCTGCAGAGGGAGGGCTACGACCAGCGTGTGGTGCTGTCCGTCGAGGTCCCCGAGGAGCAGTGCCTGGAGCAGAACGCCGACCGCTGGCTGACCGGTCGCAAGGAGTTCGACGCCGGGGACGACTGGTACGGCGGCCGCATGGCGCCCGAGGGGTTCATCAAGAGCCTCTACGAGGCCAGCGGCACGGGCCGGGGCTACTCGGTCGGCCGGGAGAACGCCGAGAAGCTCGCCGAGCAGGGGTTGGCCACCGGGCTGATCACCACCGACCGCGGCGACTTCGCGCCGAAGCCCGCAGCCGAGGTCGCCGCGCCGACCACGGGCCGGTCCTTCGAGCAGGGCGATACCACGGTGCGGGTCGCCAGGGGAGCCCAGTTCATGCCCGGCGTGACCATCGGCCCGACCCGCGTACCGCCCCCGCGCGATGTCTCGACCCCGACCACCCCGCCACCACCAGGACCGGCGCCCCGGCGTGGCCCCGGCTTCGGCCTCTGACCCGAAGCCGGCACGACGCTATCCCTGCGGGTCGTACTTCTCCAGGGGGAGCGGCTCGAAGGGGTAGGCGGTGTGCCCGCCGACCTTGGGTGAGCAGGCCGCGAACGGGCCCATGTCCGTGTCCATGAGCACCCGCAGGTGCGGATCGGCGTGGTGCAGCCACCACGTCGACATGCCCAGGGCCGGGTCGTGGCGCAGATGCTCCCAGGCCAGCCAGAGCGCGGAGAGCCGTGCCCCGGCCTCGGGGTGTTCCCACCAGCGGGGGCACCAGGTGGCGGAGGAGCCGTTCACTCGGCGACGGATCGTCGGGGCGATGTACTCGGTGACGAAGGCGAAGACGTCCGGGAAGTAGAACTCCACTTCCTCGGTGGTCTGCTGCCCGTCCTCGGGGCTTGTGCTCATGGGCTGCCCTTCCTGGGGAGGTGGTCGGTCACCGCTCCATGTCGGTGGACTTGGGAGCGACTTCGAGTGTCGGGTTGAACGTGCCGTGCGTACTGGCTGTCGGGGTGCGGCGGTCCGGGACGCCGAGGACCTTCGGGATCGTCGCACCAGGCACGAAGGCGTCGGCCGCCTGCACTTCCACTTCGTACGTGGTGGATCGACCGTACCTGTTCGGGCAGGGCACGCCCGGACGAGGACATGCGAGAGGACAAGCGCGAGGACAAGGCGGGCCAGGACCGGGCTCAGGCCATCGGACGGCCCACCCCCGTCTTCGCCCCCGCCCCGCACAGGGGCACCACCGTCAGGCCCGGACGCGTCGGGGTCGCGCGGACCGCTGCCCAGCAGGCGACGCCCGTGGACTCGACGAACAGGCCGCGGCGGGCCAGGTCCAGTTGGGCGGTGTGGAGTTGGTCCTCCGTGACGGTCAGGAACGTGCCGCCCGTCGCGCGGACCGCGTGGAGGATCTGGGCCGCTCGGGGTGGGTTCGGGATGGCGATGCCCTCCGCGAGGGTCGGGCGGGCCGGCTCAGGCTCCAGGAGGTCCTCCGCGCCCGCCTCGAAGGCGTGGGCCAGGGGCGCGACCGCGGCCGCCTGTACGGCGACCAGGGTCGGGCGGGTGTCGATGAGGCCGTGGCCGTGGAGTTCCTCGATCGCCAGGGCCGCGCCCAGCAGGAGCGTGCCGTTGCCGACCGGGACGACGAGGGTGTCCGGGAGGCGGCCGCCGAGGTCCTCCCAGAGCTCGTACACGTACGTCTTCGTACCGTGCAGGAAGTGCGGGTTGTATGCGTGCGAGGCGTAGAAGACGCCCGGCTCGTCGGCGGCCTCGCGGGCCGCCCGCGCCGTGGCCTCCCGGTCGCCGGGGACGAGGGTCAGGCGGGCTCCTTGGGCCCGGATCTGTTCCAGCTTCTTCGCGGACGTGGCGTCCGGTACGTACACCTCGCAGTCGAGGCCCGCCCGCGCGCAGTACGCGGCGATGGCCGTGCCCGCGTTGCCGCTGCTGTCGGCGAGGACCCGGCGCGGTTCGAGCCGGCGGGCCAGTTCGGCCAGCATGACCGCGCCCCGGTCCTTGAAGGACAGCGTCGGCATGAGGAAGTCCAGTTTGGCCGAGACGCCCTCCGTCAGGGGGACGAGCGGAGTGCGGCCTTCCCCCAGCGACATGCGCGGCGATTCCGTCGCCAGTGGCAGTGCTTCCTTGTAACGCCACAGTGAATTCACGCGTGACGCAAGGGACGTGAGGGAAACCGGGGCGCTCGTGAAATCGAGATCCCACGGGCCACGGCATCGCGGACAGCACCAGGTGAGGGCGTCTGCGGGGGAGTTGACCCGGCATCGTGGACATACGTAGGCGGCCATGAGCGCGAGCATGGCAGGTGTGTGGCACACGTGTTACGGGGCGCTCGGGACTCTTGTGTGATTCCTATGGATCCGTCAATCTTTCGCTCGGCAGCCGGATGTACGAAACGGCGTGGACATCTCACGTCGTCTTGTCATGCGCCTGTCATACCCCCACAGCAACGCACCACCTATGAGGAGGATCCCTCACATGTCAGTGATGCGTGATTCGCGGCGCAGACTCGCCGCGGCCAGCGCCATAGCCGTCGCCGCTCTGGCTCTCGGCACCGCCGCCACCTTCCCGGCCACCGCGGCCGAGGCCGCCCCCGAAGGCGTCATCCAGAACGCCGGGGCCCCCGGGACGATCGCGGACAGCTACATCGTCACCCTGAAGGACTCCGCCCCGGCGGAGACCTCCAAGGGCCGGGCGGTCGCGGCCAAGCACGGCGCGAAGATCAAGAAGACGTACACGGCGGCGCTGAACGGCTACAACGTCGAGCTCTCCGAGGCGCAGGCGAAGAAGCTCGCCGCCGACCCCTCGGTCGCCTCCGTCGTGCAGAACCGCGTCTTCACGGTCGACGGCACGCAGCCCTCCCCGCCGTCCTGGGGCCTGGACCGGATCGACCAGCGGGCCCTCCCGCTGAACCAGAGCTACACCTACCCGGACAGCGCGGGCCAGGGCGTCACGGCGTACATCATCGACACCGGTGTGCGGATCTCCCACAGCGACTTCGGCGGCCGGGCCTTCAACGGCTACGACGCCATCGACAACGACAACGTCGCCCAGGACGGCCACGGCCACGGCACGCACGTCGCCGGCACCGTCGCGGGCAACGCCTACGGTGTCGCCAAGAAGGCCAAGATCGTCGGCGTCCGCGTCCTCAACAACCAGGGCTCCGGCACCACCGCGCAGGTCGTCGCGGGCATCGACTGGGTCACCCAGAACGCCGTGAAGCCGGCCGTCGCGAACATGAGCCTCGGCGGCGGCATCGACTCCGCCCTCGACACGGCCGTGCGCAACTCGATCGCCTCCGGCGTCACCTACGCCGTGGCCGCGGGCAACGACAACTCCAACGCCTCCAACTACTCGCCGGCGCGGGTCTCCGAGGCCATCACGGTCGGCTCCACGACCAACACCGACGCCCGCTCCAGCTTCTCCAACTACGGCAGCGTGCTCGACATCTTCGCCCCGGGCTCCTCCATCACCTCGGCCTGGAACACGAACGACACCGCCACCAACACCATCTCCGGTACGTCGATGGCGACCCCGCACGTCGCGGGTGCGGCAGCGGTCTACCTCGCGGACAACCCGTCGGCCACTCCGGCCCAGGTCTCGTCCGCGCTGACGACCGCCGCCACCCCGAACGTCGTCGGCAGCCCGGGCACCGGCTCCCCGAACCGGCTGCTCTTCATCGGTGGCGGCACCACCCCGCCGCCCGGCAAGAAGTTCGAGAACACCGCGGACTACGCCATCGCCGACAACTCGACCGTCGAGTCCCCGGTCACCGTCAGCGGCGTCACGGGCAACGCCCCGGCCACCCTGCAGGTGCCTGTGAACATCGTTCACACCTACATCGGTGACCTTCAGGTCCAGCTCATCGCCCCCGACGGCAGCGCGTACACGCTGAAGGGCTTCGGCACCGGCGGCAGCTCGGACAACATCAACACCACGTACACGGTCAACGCCTCCTCGGAGGTCGCGAACGGCACGTGGAAGCTGCGGGTCACGGACAACGCCAACCTCGACACCGGGAAGATCGACTCCTGGGCGCTGCAGTTCTGAGGTGCGTCAGCTCCCATGAGTGACGTCAGCACCCATGAGTGAGTAGACACGCCCTGGGGGGCGGTCGCCGGTACCGGCGGCCGCCCCTTCGTCGCGTCACACGGCGTCGAGCAGGGCGTGCATCGTCTCCCTGGGGAGCGCCGGATTCGCCGCCGCCTCCTTCGACAGTTCCTTGTCTTCGAGGAGTTGAAGAATCCGATCGACCGGCAGCGCGGGGTTCCGTGCCGCTCCCGCACGCACGCGTGCGTCGGTGTCCCGCGTGAGCGCGTCGACGAGGGCCGGCTCCGCATCGGGGTCCAGCGTGGCCAGGAGGCGTACGGCGGGGTCCTCGGCGGTCCCGAAGCGCGCGCCGAGCCCGGCGACCGGGAAGCGGGGCAGGCCGAGGAGGCGGTCGCGGTTCCTGCCCGTGTACTCCAGGTAGCAGCGCAGGAGCAGCTCCGGCGGCGCCTCCGGGTGGTGCTGCGCGAGGACGATCCGTACGCCCGGGTCGTCGTCGGCGGCGAGGAGCGCGACGAGCTCGGGCGGCAGCTCCGGGTTGTGGGCGACGCGGCGGCGCAGCAGGGGGTGCGCCGACCGGGCGTGCGCGAGCGGCGCCCGGTACGTGTCCGGGCCCACGTCGACGACCTCGTGCGGCTCGACGACGTAGTCGACGGCGGCCCGTTCGGCCTCGGTCAGCTCGGGGCGTACGGAGACGGCGGTACGGACGTCGGGGTCCGGGTCGCGCGCGAGGAGGTCCACCAGCTCGCGCGGGAGGTCCGCCCGTCGCGCCACCTTCTCCCGGGCCTTCGCGTCGCCGACGCGGGCGACGTGCGCGACGACGTCCTGCGGGGTGCTGTAGTTGTGCGCGAGGCACCACAGGTCGTCGTCCTCGCGCTCCTGCAGCAGCTCGTCGACTACCGCCCGGGAGAGCCGGCAGTTGACGAGGATGTGGTTGCGGGCGTGCGACGGGTGCGAGGGCATGGCGCGCAGCCGCCGCTCCATCTCCGCCGCGTCGTCGTCCTCGGCCCGCCGGGTCCGCACGCGTTCGGCGGCGGCGCGCACGTCGGGGTCGGGGTCGGCGAGCAGGGCCGCCCGGCGCTCCTCGGACAGGGCCGACCACATCCCGGTGCCGTACGCGCGGAGCTCGGCGACCGGGTGGGCCGCGTGCGCGAGGAGCGTGCGGTACGGCACCTGGCGGGAGAAGAGCAGCGACTGGAGTTCCTGCCCGTCGTAGGTCGTGAGCATCCGGTCGGTCACGTGGTCCGGCAGGTACCGCGGCCAGACGTCCTGCCCCGGGCCGTCCGCCAGGAGCGCCCGGACGAGCCAGTGCTCGTCGTCGACGACCCGGCCCCGCGTCTCCCCCGGCACGTGGGGATTGCGTGCGAGGCCGCCACGCGCGCGTGGCGCCGGGTGCGCGACGATCGCGTCCACGACCTCCGGTGGCAGCTCCCGCCGCCATCGGCAGAGGGCCGACCAGGCTGCCTCGTAGGGCGGTTCGAGCAGCCGCAGGAGGATGTCGACGGGGGTGGCCGGATTGAGGGCGAGGCCCTCCAGGGCCGCGCTCCCGGGCCGCTCGTCCGTCGCCCCGTCCGCTGTCCCGTCCGGCGCCCCGTCCGTTGCCGCAGTCATCTGTGTACCGCCTCCACCCCTCGACCACGTACGATGCGCGCGCCGCCGATCGCACGTTCGTACCACCCCGCCGCCACAGGAGCACCGTACTCGTGGAGCCCTCCCAGCCTCCCCAGGATTCCCAGCCTCCGCAGGGTTCCCAGCCTCCGGAGGGCCCTCAGCCTCCGCAGGGTTCCCAGCCTCCGCAGGGCTCCCTGCCCGCCCAGGATCCTCAGCCTCTCCAGGGTCCCCAGCCTCCCCAGGACTCGCAGACCACCCAGGACTCCCAGCCCGCCCAGGGCTCCCAGCCGCCCCGGCAGAGCTGGCCCGCCCCCGAGTCCTCCGGTCCGGCCGCCGCGCCGTCGCCCGTTCCCGTGGCTCCCGGGGGTCCGTACACCTCCGGTCCCTACGGCCCGTACGGGCCCTACGGGCCCGGTGCCGGCGCCCCCGGTCCGTACGGGATGCCGCCGCAGCGCACCACCAACGGGCTGGCCATCGCGTCTCTCGTCTCCGGCATCGTCTGCTGCCTCCCGCCCCTCGGCCTGATCTTCGGGCTCATCGCCCTCCCGCAGATCAAGAAGCGGAACCAGACGGGCACTGGGCTCGCCGTCGCCGGCATCGTCCTCTCCTCGCTCAGCTGCCTCCTCATAGTCCTCGGCCTCGTCTCCGGCGCCTTCGGCGACCTGCGGCGGGGCTTCCAGAAGGGTCTGGACGAGGCGGCGCGGGCGGAGTCCACGTTCTCGCTGCGCACGGGCCAGTGCTACAACGTCGACGGCAAACTGGAGGCGGAGACCTCGGACGTCGAGGTGGTCGACTGCGCGAAGCCGCACGAGGGCGAGGTCACCGGCGGCTTCAAGCTGACCGGCTTCACCAAGTGGCCGGGCGAGACCTCCATCGACGACATCGCCACCAAGCGCTGCGGCGACATCGGCGAGGCGTACGCGCTCGACAGCTGGGCCTTCCCCGAGGAGGTCTACGACTTCTACTACATGCCGAGCCGCGAGAGCTGGCGGGCCGGCGACCGCACGGTGACCTGTGCGTTCGTCGTCGACGGCGGCGAACCGATGAAGGGGTCGCTGCGCGCCGACAAGACCACGCTCGACGCCGACCAGCTCCACTTCCTCACCACGATGAACCGGATCGACGACGCCCTGAGCCAGGAGCCGGAGGACGACGCCGACGAGGACCTGGGGGCCAACAAGGCCTGGGCGGGGAAGGTGCACGACGCCGTCGCCGCCGCGAGCCGCGGGTTGAAGGACCACTCCTGGCCGGCCGCCGCCACGACCGACGTCGACAAGCTCGTCAAGGAGCTGGACGCGTCCGCGAAGCAGTGGAACCAGCTGGCGAACTCCGCCGACGAGGACGTCTTCTGGGAGCACTACGACCGGGCGTACGACGGGACCTTCTGGGACTCCGAGGCCCAGGCGCGCGCGACCCTGAAGCTGGCGTCGACGCCTTCGCCGTCGTCCGAGCCGTCGTCCGACTCCTCGGCCTGAGAAGGCGCGAAGGGGCCGGAGGGGGCGCGGGGCGTGGGGGCGCGAGGGTGCCCTAGGGACCTCCGGGGCTCACGGGCTCCTTCGGTGCCTGCCGGCCGGAACACGTCACGTGACGGGGCCGGGACTCCCTCCAGGAGTCCCGGCCCCGTCGGGTTCCGCTAGCGGCGGCCGAGGACGCGGTCGACGGCCGTGATCAGCTCGCCGTCGGGGGTGTCCCCGTCCAGCGACCAGAACATCGCCCCGCCGAGCCCCTTCGCCCGCACGTACGCCGACTTGGTGCCCAGCACCCACGGGTCGTCGTACGTCCACAGGTTCGTGCCGTCGAAGAGCCAGGCGTGGCCGTTCCGCCAGTCCCGGTGGACCTTGTACGTCCCCGAGTCCGCGAGCTTCTTCAGCGCCTCGTAGTCCTCGCTGCCGTTCGCCCAGGTGCCCGTGGCGGGGCCGGTGGCGGGGCGGCCGAGACCGTTGCCGCCGCCCGAGACGCCCGTCCAGCCCTGCCCGTAGAACGGCATGCCCACCACGAGCTTGCGGGCGGGCGCGCCGCGCCGCAGCCAGTCGTTCACGGTCTGGTCGACGCTGAAGTCACCGGACGCGGCGAAGAGCGCGGACTGCTGGGCGGTGGTCGACTCCCAGGAGCCGTGGAAGTCGTAACCCTGGAGGTTGACGAAGTCGAAGTCCTTCATGATCTTGGGGACTTCGAAGCCGGCGTCGATCTTGGCGGGGGCGGTGGGGACGAAGGCGGTCAGTTCGTAGTGCTTGCGCTTGCCGCCGGTCTCCCGCTGCCGCTCCTTCGCGTACGCGTCGAGCTGCGTGCGGAACTCCCTCACGAGCGCGGTGAAGTTCTGCTTGTCCTCCGGACGGAAGACGGTGTCGACGTCGCCCGCGGAGCCCGGCCACTCCCAGTCCAGGTCGATGCCGTCGAAGAGACCCGCGGCGGCTCCCGCGCCGCCACGGGCGCCGTCGGCGGGCAGGTTGCCCTTGATGTGCAGGTCGATGCAGGAGGCGACCAGGGCCTTGCGGGAGGCCGGGGTGCGGGCCGCGTCGGAGAAGTGCGTGGACCAGCTCCAACCGCCCAGCGAGATCAGCACCTTGAGGCCCGGGTGCTTCGCCTTCAGCTCGCGCAGCTGGTTGAAGTTGCCGGCCAGCGGCTGGTCGGCGGTGTCGGCGACGCCGTCCACCGAACTCGCCGCGTCGAGCGGCCGCGCGTAGTCGGCCCACGCGTCGGCCTCGCCGGGAATGTTGCCGGTGAAGCACTTGCCGTCCGGACTCACGTTGCCGAAGGCGTAGTTGATGTGGGTCAGCTTGGCCGCCGCGCCACTGGTCTCCAGGTCCTTGACCTGGAAGTTCCGCCCGTAGACGCCCCATTGGGTGAAGTAGCCGACCCGCTTGTACGGCGCGTTGTGCGCCGTGCTCTGCGACGTGCGGTCGGCGTCGCCGCGTGCGGCGACGGGGGCGGGGTCGGCGCCGGCGGCGGGGGCGAGGCCGGCCACGAGGCCGAGGGAGAGGGCGGCGATCGTCAGCCGGGCAAGGGTTGTTCGACGCATGAGGCTCGTTTCCTGTGCGTGTGCCGGAAGGGAGCGGTGCTCAGCGGTGCGCACAGGAAGCTATTGGTCTGGACCATTAACGTCAAGGTCTCGGGAGGCTATACCTGCGGTAAGCGCAGGCGTAAAGGTAAATCATCACTTCGGGTGAAACTCTGGCCCATGCTTGCGGGTGGCCACCGAGGGTTGTCAGTCTGTAGCTGTCCGTCAACCTGAGGGGAGTGTCCTGTGACGTTCGGTGAGCAGCCCGCCTATTTGCGCGTGGCGAGCGATCTCCGCAAGAAGATCGCCAACGGCTCGCTTCCGCCGCATACCCGTCTCCCCTCGCAGGCACGCATTCGCGAGGAGTACGGGGTCTCGGACACCGTGGCCCTGGAGGCCCGCAAGGTGCTGATGGCCGAGGGGCTCGTCGAGGGCCGCTCGGGTTCGGGTACGTACGTCCGGGAGCGGCCGGTGCCGCGCCGGATCGCCCGCTCCGGATACCGTCCGCCGTCGGGTGCCAACCCCTTCCGGCAGGAGCAGGCGGCCGACGGGGCGCGCGGCACCTGGGAGTCCAGCAGCGAGCAGGACCACGCGAGCGCCGCGGTGGCCGCCCGGCTCGGCATCGAGCCCGGCGAGCGCGTGATGCGCACCCGGTACGTGTACCGGGACGGGGGCGAGCCGATGATGCTCTCCACCTCCTGGGAGCCGCTCGCGGTCACGGGTCGGACGCCGGTGATGCTGCCCGAGGAGGGGCCGCTCGGCGGCTGCGGGGTCGTTGAGCGGATGGCGGCGATCGACGTGGTCGTGGACAACGTGGTGGAGGAGGTCGGCGCCCGCCCGGGGCTCGCGGAGGAGCTCCTCGCGCTCGGCGGTGTCCCGGGGCACGTGGTGATGGTCGTGGAGCGGACGTACTACGCCTCGGGGCGTGCGGTGGAGACGGCCGACGTCGTGGTCCCCGCCGACCGCTACCGCATCGCCTACCACCTACCGGTCCGCTGACCGGACCGGACGACCGCCTGTCGGACAGGGGCGTCCGACGGGTGTCTCCGGGAGTTTACGAACCGTCAACTCCCGTAACCCCGTGGCAACCGCGTACGAACGCGTGCCGACACGCCCCGCTCCTACCTTCCTCGTCCGTACCCGCACACCGGTCGGACGACAGGAACCCTCATGACGGATACGGTCACCCCGGCGGAGTCCTCAGCCGAACCCTCGCCCACGCCCTCGGCGGAACCCCCGGCCGGGTCTCCGGCCGCCGCGCCGCCGCCGCGACGCAGTTACGCCAAGCTGGCCGCCGACGAGAGCCGCGAGGACTACTCGCTGCGCTACGCGCCGCACTCGTTCCGCCGCTGGTCCCCCTCGATGGTGGCCGGCACGGCGCTCGGCGGCATCGCCTATCTCGCCGACTTCGCCATCGGCGCCTCGATCGTCTTCACCTACGGCTTCACGAGCGGGCTCGCCTCGATCCTCACCGCCGCGGTGATCATCTTCCTCACCGGCATCCCCATCGCCAGGGCCTGCGCGACCTACGGCCTGGACATGGACCTGGTGACCCGGGGCGCGGGCTTCGGCTACTTCGGCTCCACCCTCACCTCCCTCATCTACGCCTCCTTCACCTTCATCTTCTTCGCGCTCGAAGGCTCGATCATGGCCCAGGCCATGCACCAGGCCGTCGGGCTGCCGGTCGAGATCGGCTATCTGGTCACGACCCTCATCGTGATCCCGATCGTCTTCCGCGGCATGGGCGCCCTCGCCAAGGTGCAGGCCTGGACCCAGCCGATCTGGATCGTCGGCATGGTGCTGCCCTTCGTCGTGCTCGCCTTCGAGGCCCCGGACGCCTGGGGCGCCTTCGGCTCCTTCGGGGGTACGGAAGGGGCCGGCTCGGGCTTCACCTGGATCGGCTTCGGCCTCGGCACGGGCGTCGCGCTCTCGCTCATCGCCCAGATCGGCGAGCAGGCCGACTATCTGCGCTTCATGCCCGCGAAGACCGAGGCCAACAAGCGGCGCTGGAACCTCGCCGTGCTCGCCGCCGGACCCGGCTGGGTGATCATCGGCGCGGCCAAGCAGCTCGGCGGCGCCTTCCTCGCCTTCGTCGCCCTGGAGGCCGTCGGCAAGACGCACGCCCTGGAGCCGATCGCCCCGCAGATCGAGGCGCTCAAGCCCTGGCTCGGCACCTTCGCCCTGCCCGCGGCCGCGGTGTTCGTGATCGTCTCGCAGATCAAGATCAACGTGACCAACGCGTACAGCGGCTCGCTGTCCTGGTCGAACTTCTTCTCCCGCGTCACCCACCGGCACCCCGGCCGCGTCTGGTACATCTTCCTCAACCTCGCCATCGCGCTGACGCTGATGGAGATGAACATGTTCGCGTTCCTGGGCAAGCTGCTCGGCTTCTACTCCAACGTCGGCATCGCCTGGATCGCCGCCGTCGCCGCCGACCTCGTCATCAACAAGCGGGCCGGCTGGAGTCCGCCGTACATCGAGTTCAAGCGGGCCTACCTCTACTCCGTGAACCCGGCCGGCTTCGGCGCCATGGTGATCGCCTCGACCGTCTCGATCCTCGCCTTCTTCGGATTCTTCGGGACGTACGCGGAGGCCTTCTCGACCTTCATCGCCGCCGGTCTCGCGCTGGTCCTCTGCCCACTGATCGCCTGGGCCACCAAGGGCCGCTACTACCTGGCCCGCCCGAACCCGGTGAACGGACCCGGTGTCGAGGTGGCGGATGTGACGGCGACCCATGACTGCGCGGTCTGCGAGACGGCGTACGAGCTGCCCGACATCGCCGACTGCCCCGTGCAGTCCGGGCCGATCTGTTCCCTGTGCTGCTCACTGGACGCCGAGTGCGGCGACGTCTGCCGCAAGGACCCCGCGGCCGCAGGCCCGGTCCTGATGCCGGTGCCGACGGTGCCGACGGTGCCGCAGGCGGCCGCCAAGGTCTGACCTTCGGCCTCCCTCCGTCGGTTCCCGGCCGGATCCGTACCTCTTTGTGAAAACCCGTATCCGCTGTGTAAAGGTCAGGCGTAAGGTCGGGCATATGCGGATTGCCATTTCAGGGAGATCCAAAGAGACGACCGGACCGGCGGAGGGAGAAGTCCGATGACCGACAGCGGCCCTGTTCTGCCCTGGCTGGTCATACGGCAGGACGACAACGGCAACCGCTATCGGGTCGGGCGGTACGCGACGAGGGACGAGGCGCAGCAAGTCGCCGACAGCCTCGACGATCGGGGGCACAAGCAGCTCTACTGGGTGGAACGCATCGGTCAGCCCGCTGTCTGACCCACAGCGCCCGGGACTGACCAGGACCGACCCGCACCGCCCCGCGCCCCGACCCGCGCGGGTTACGCTCCGGCCCATGACAGAGAGCACGTCCGACCACGTGGCCGACCACGTGGTCGTGGTCGCCGGAGCCCTGTACGACCGGGGGCGCCTGCTGGCCGCGCGCCGCAGCGCCCCCGCCGAACTTGCCGGCCGGTGGGAGCTGCCGGGCGGCAAGCTGGAGCCGGGGGAGAGTCCCGAGGAAGCCCTGGTCCGCGAGTTGCGCGAGGAGCTCGGCGTGGAGACCGAGCCGGGTGAGCGCATCCCCGGCGAGTGGCCGCTGAAGCCCGGATACGTCCTCCAGGTGTGGACGGCCCGGCTGCTCTCCGGCGAACCCCGCCCGCTGGAGGACCACGACGAGCTGCGCTGGCTGGCCCGCCACGAGCTGGACTCCGTCGACTGGCTCGACCAGGACCGCCCCGCCGTCGCCGAGGCCCGACTGCGCTGGCCGTCCGGCGCCGCCG
Organism: Streptomyces sp. NPDC047981; assembly: GCF_040653315.1. Taxonomy (NCBI): domain Bacteria; kingdom Bacillati; phylum Actinomycetota; class Actinomycetes; order Kitasatosporales; family Streptomycetaceae; genus Streptomyces; species Streptomyces sp. NPDC047981. The sequence goes on from NZ_JBEZNQ010000026.1 coordinate 66,852, forward strand.
ACGGAGTGCGCGGCTGAGGCTCTACGCCGTTCGTGCCACCGTGCGCCCACTGGGCGGAGTGCCGCGATATCCCGCCCCGAATATCGGGTATGTGCTGATTAACCCCCCGAAAAAGGACGTGGGCCTCCCTTCTGGTGATGGGCTGGGGAAGTGATCGGGCGTGATCGACACCGAAGGCGACTGCGTCGAGTGGCATTTCCCGGCGGAGGCCAATGCCGTGCGCACCGCCCGGCACGCGGTGCGCGACACGCTCCGGAGCTGGCGCATCGACGCGGCCGTCGGTGATGTCACGGTCCTGCTGGTCAGCGAGCTGGTGACCAACTCCCTGCGGTACGCCTCCGGCCCGATCGGCGTCCGGCTCGTCCACCTCCAGCCGGACCCGGACGGCCCGGCCCACGACACCGCCCGCGACTCCCCGCATCGCCCCGCGCTGCTCGTGGAGGTCTCCGATCCGCTTCCGGATCCGCCCACCGAGCGGCCCGCGGGACCCGACGACGAGGGTGGCCGCGGGCTCCAGCTGGTGGCCTGTTCCGCACAGCGCTGGGGCACGCGCAAGGGCAGATCGGGCAAGACAGTGTGGTTCGAGCTGGCCCTGCCGGGTTAAGAGAGGGGAGGGACAACGATCACCATGGTCTCGGCCGGAAATGAACGAGACCACCCTGTGATCGTGAACGTCGTGCCGTCGGGGGCCGTAGTGCTGAATACTGCGGGCATGGCCGGTCCGGTGCGGTGAGCTGGAGGGGACGGTCGCGTGAGCGAGATATCTGAGACGGCGAGCGGCGTCGTGTGGCAGAGCAGCCCGCCCGGCTCGATCTATGACTACATCCGGGTCGCCTCCTTCTCGATAGGGCCCGACGGGCTCGTCGACCAGTGGAGCAGGCGGGCGGTGGACCTCTTCGGTGTGCCCGCCGACGAGGCCGTCGGCAAGGATCCGGTCGAGGCGTTCATGCCCGCCGACCTGCGGGAGCGCGGTCGCCGCCGGGTCGCGGAGATCCTCGACGGCAGGGAGTGGACGGGCCTCGTCCCGTTCCGGATACCCGGGCAGAACCGGCGCGACGGCGTCGCCGAGATGTACGTGATGCCGAGCCAGACCCCCACCGGTGAACGGGCCGCGCTCTGCATCGTCGTGGACGTGCGGGCGCTGCGGCACATCGAGACCGACCTCGCCGCGTCGCAGGCGATTTTCGGCCAATCCCCCTTCGGCTTTCTCCTCTTCGGTACGGACCTCACCGTGCAGCGGGCCAATCAGCGCTTCGCCACGGTCTTCGGCGGCTCGGCCGACGACCATCGGGGCCGCACCGTCCACGACTACCTGTCGCGGCCCGAGGCCGAGCGGATGACCGCCGCGCTCGAGCGGGTCCTGGAGACCGGTGAGTCCGTCACCGAACTGCAGATCGTCGGCGCCCCGCCCGGCTCCACCGAGCGGCGCCACTGGTCGATCAACCTCTACCGCGTGCACAGCGGCTCGGGCCGGGCCGTCGGTGTCGCCGGTCTCGGCATCGACGTGACCCGCCGCCACAACGCGGCCCGCGAGGCGGCCAGCGCCCGCCGCAACCTCGCGCTGCTCAACGAGGCCGGTGCCCGCATCGGCACCTCCCTCGACCTGGAGGCCACCGCCCGCGAACTGCTCGACGTGGCCGTCCCCGGCTTCTGCGACCTCGCCTCCGTCGACCTCTACCAGGGTCTGCTCACGGGCGACGAGGCCCCGCCCGGACGGTGGGGGAGCTCCCACGACGTCGGCTACGGAGCGGGCAGCGCCGAACTGCGCCGGGTGGCCTTCGCCAGCGCCGTCTCCGACACCCCGCTGCGGAGCCCCGAGGCCGCCGACGGCTCCGACGCGAGCGGCGGCTGTTGCGGCCCGGGGCCCGTCGAGGTCGGCTCCGTGCACCGCTACCCGTTCAACTCGCCCTGCGCCGGGGCCCTCCGCACCGGCCGCGTCAAGGCCGTACCCGGCCGCGAAGGCGGACTCGTCCAGTCCACCCTCGTCGTGCCGATGGTCGCCCACGACACCGTCGTCGGCCTCGTGCAGTTCTCCCGGACCAAGGGCAGCGAGCCCTTCGGGGAGCGGGACCGGGCACTCGCCGTCGAACTGGCCGCCCGCGCGGCCGTCTGCATCGACAACGCCCGGCTCTACCGCCGCGAACACGAGCGGGCCCTGATCCTGCAGCGCAGCCTGCTCCCGCCCGGAGACCCCGAGGCCGCCGGACTCGACATCGCCTGCCGGTACCTCCCCGGCACCACCGCCACCGAAGTCGGCGGCGACTGGTTCGACGTCATCGAACTCCCCGGCCACCGCACCGCTCTGGTCATCGGCGACGTCATGGGCCGGGGTCTGCGCGCCGCCGTCGCCATGGGCGAGCTGCGCACCGCCGTCCGCACACTGGCCCAGCTCGACCTCGAACCCGCCGAGGTCCTCTCGCACCTCGACGAGATCGCGCGCGGCCTGGGCGCCCCGGCCGGCGCCCAGCAGAGCGCCCGCGCCCACAAGCCCCGAGGACCGGAACTCTCCGAGGTCTACCTCGCGACCTGCGTCTACGCCGTCTACGACCCGGTCACCCGGCGCTGCACCTTCGCCAACGCCGGCCACCTTCCGCCGGTCCTCGTCGAGCCCGGCGAGAAGGCGCTGCTGCTCGACGTGCCCCCGGGGATGCCGCTCGGCGTCGGCGGCGAGCCCTTCGAGGAGGTCGAGGTCGAACTGCCCGAGGGCTCCCTGCTCGCGCTCTACACCGACGGACTCGTCGAGTCCCGCGACCATCCCCTCGACGAGGGGCTGACCGCCTTCCGCAGCGCGTTCACGGACACGGCCCTGCCCCTCGAAGACGTCTGCGACCGGGTCCTGACCACCCTGCACACCGGGCACGGCGAGGACGACATCGCCCTTCTGATGGCCCGTATCCAAGGACTCCCGTCCGAGGCGGTCGGGGACTGGCGGCTGCCGAGGGAACCCCGCTCGGTCGGCCGGGCCCGCGAACTGGCTCGCGCCCAGCTCACCGCCTGGGACCTCGAAGCCCTCGTGGACACCGTCGAACTGCTCGTCAGCGAACTGGTCACCAACGCCCTGCGCTACGGCGAGGGCGAGATCAGACTCCGGCTGCTGCGCGACCGGACCCTGGTGTGCGAGGTCTGGGACGCCGGGCTCGTCCAGCCCAGACGGCGCCGCGCCCGGGACACCGACGAGGGCGGGCGCGGACTGCAGCTCGTCGGACTGCTCAGCGCCGCCTGGGGCTCGCGCCGCACCCCGCGGGGCAAGACCGTCTGGTTCGAACTGCCCCTGCCGGACGGCGAGGGAACCGCGGAGCCCACGGTGGAGCAGCTCCTGAGCATGTTCTGACCGGTGCCGCACCCACCCGCGGGCGCGGTTCCACAGGCTCCGCGCCCCCGGCCCCCGCCCGGGCCTCGGCCCCCGACCGCCGGCTACTTCTTCAGCGCGGCGAGCCTCGCCTCGATCTCCGCGCCGTCGCCGAGCGCGTCCAACTGCTCGAACTGCGCGTCCAGGGAGGAGGCGGCCAGCTCCTGCTTGCCCATCGCCTTCGCCTCCTCGCGCCGGACCTTGTCCTCGAAGCGGTTCAACTCGCTCGTCGGGTCCAGCACGTCGATGTTCTTCACGGCGTCCATCATCGTGTTCTGCGCCTGCGCGGACTTGGCGCGGGCCACCAGCTCGTCGCGCTTCGACTGCAGCTCGCCCAGCTTGGCCTTCATCTGGTCGAGCCCGCTCTTGAGCTTCTCCACCACCTCGGTCTGCGCCGCGATCACGGGCTCGGCCGTGGTGGCCTCCTTCTCGGACTGCAGCTGGCGCCCCAGGGCGACCTTCGCCAGCTGGTCGAACCGGTCCGCCTCGGCCGTCTGCCCGGCGGCCCGCAGCTCGTCCGCCTTGCGGCTCGCCGCCAGCGCCTTCTCGCCCCACCCCTGCGCCGCCCGCACGTCCTCCTGGTGGTCCTGCTCCAGCATCCGAAGATTGCCGATCGTCGTCGCGACGGCCTGCTCGGCCTCCGAGATGTTGTTGCTGTAGTCGCGGATCAGCTGGTCCAGCATCTTCTGCGGGTCCTCGGCCTGGTCCAGCAGGGCGTTGATGTTGGCCTTCGCCAGCTGGGTGACACGGCCCAGGATGGTCTGCTTGCTCATGGTCCTTCTCCTTGAACGCCAGGGGACTGAACAGGGGATCGAACAGGGGGCTGAAAGGGTCAGAAGCGGCCGCCGCCGCCCAGTCGGCCCCGGGTTCCCCCGCCTCCGAAACTGCCGGGTCCGCCACCGAACCCGCCCCCGCCGAAACCTCCGCCGAAACCCCCGCCATGACCCCCGCCTCCCCTTCCTCCGCCGAACAGTCCGCCGAGGATGATGCCGCCGAGCACCGCTCCGCCGAGCCCGCCGCCGCCACCTCCCACCCCTGTTACACCGCCCAGGCCGTTCGGGTTCCCATACGTACGGACGTCCTGCTCGGCGAGCTCCTGCGCGCGCCGGGCCAGCGCGTCGGCCTGCTGGGCCTCGGCGAGCGCGGACTGCGGGTCCTCGGCGGCCTCGAGGGCCTTGGCCTTCTCCAGCCGCCGCTGCGCCTCGGCCAGCCGGGTCCTGGCCTCGCTGCCCACGGCGCCGCGGTGGGTCGTGACATAGTCGGCGGCCGCTCCGATCGCGGAGCGGGCGGTCAGCATCGCCTGGTCGAGGAGCGCGCGGGCGCGCCGCGTGCCCGATTCGCGCTCCCGTGCGCCGGCCAGCGCCTCGTCGAGCACGGCGTCCGCCTCCTCGACGCGCCGCAGCGCGTCGAGCGGGTCGTAGCGGCCGGCGTCGACCGCCCGCCGTACGTCGGCGACGACCGACTCCGCCCGGGCGATGCGGCCCTGGAGGTCGGCGGTGGAGACGCCCTCGGCGGTGCCCTGGAGCAGGCCGCGGGCGTCGGCGAGGTCCGCCTCCGTCTCGGAGAGCGCGGTCGGCAGCTTGCCGACGGCCTCGGCCAGCTCCAGCGCCCGCCGGTCCACGGCCTCGCTCAGCCGGGCCGCCTGGTCGACGGCGCCCTCGGCCGCCCGGATGTGGACCGCCGCCGCGCCGTTGTCGCCGGAGTCGACGGCCTGCCGGGCCTGGTTCAGATGCGTGGTGGCGAACACCAGCCGGTCCTTGGCCTGTTCCACGTCGCCCGCGACGGGGGAGGCGGCCGACTCGGCGTACCGCTCCCGCATCGCGGTGAGCGCAGCCTCCGCCGTGCTGACCCGCCCGGTCTGGTCGCGGAAGGCGGCCTCCGCGTGCGCGAGGGCGTCGGGGGCGTTGCGCTCCAGGGCCCGGAGCCGGTCGAAGTCCTCCGACTCCGCGTCGAGCCGGGTGTTCGCCTCGCCGCAGCGCCGGACGATCTCGTCCAGCATCGAGCGGCGGGTCGCGTCGTCCTCGGGGAAGGCGTCGTCGAGCTTCTGCCGCAGTCGGAACGCGGCCGTCAGCTCCTCCTTCGCGAACGCCACGGCGTCGGTGAACGGCCGGGCGGCCTCCTCGCCGAACTGGGCGGTCGCGAAGCCGAGTTCCTCCTGGCTCGTGCGGACGGCGTCGTCCGTGTCGACAAGGGCCTGCCGTGCCTGCTTGTCCAGCTCCTCCAGCGGGAGCTGCGCCGGCTCCTTCGGGGTGCCCCAGCCCGGCCCCGCCTGCGGCTTCGCACCGCCGCCACCGCCGGAGCGGGCCCCGCGCCGCCGCCGGGTCCAGGCGTAGGCCGCGACGGCGCCCGCCCCGCCGACGAGGACGACGGGGAGGACGAGGTCGGTCCCCGAGGTGCCCTCGTCCGCGGCGCCGCCGGGATCGGCGGGGCCGGGGGTGATCGTGGGAGTGGGGACGGGCTGTCCGGCGAGCACGGCGGCGTAGCCGTTCGCCGCGCCGATCGCGGCGCCCGCCCAGTCGTTCTGCCGCAGCGCGGGCTCGATGGCGGTCCTGGCGACGTCGTCGAGCTGGGCCTGGGTGAACCGGGAGTCGGGGTCGGCGGAGTAGCCGTACTGCCGGTCGTGCGTGGCCACCGCGAGCAGGACGTCGTCGACGCCGAGCCCGTTGCGCTCGGCGGTGGCGTCGGCCCAGCTCTGGCCCGAGCGGCCGGAGAAGTCCCGTACGTACACGACGAAGAGCTGCAATCGGCGGTCGTCGTAGAGCTGGTCGAGTGCCTCGGCGACCGCGCCGCGGCGGTCGCCGAGGGCGCCCACCGTGTCGGTGATCTGACCGTCGCGGGAGAGGACGACGGGGTCGTCGGCCCGGGCACCGTGCACGGCCGGCACGACCAGCCACCACGCCGCCACCAGTATCGCGAGAAGGGCTCGGGTGGCTGTTCGCGTCACAGGGGGAGGTTATGTCCCGATCTGCCCCTTCGCGACCGGGCGGCGGGAGTGGGCGGAAACCATTCTCCACAGCCTCGCGTCACTGTCGGTAGCCGCCGCTACGGTGGTGCTCACGTAACGAACACGATCTTGGGGGCTCGGGTGGACGGTTGCGTACGACGCTGGTGGCGGCGGGGGCGCTGGGTCGCGCTCGGCCTGGCCCTGCTCCTGCTCCTGCCGACGGCGGGCAGCGCGCTCGCGCTGCGCCTCAACTACACGGGCGACCTCCGCGAAGGGACGAAGACCCGGGGCAAGGACGCGATCTGGCTCGGCCACGCGTGGGTCGACGGCCGCAAGAAGGACGCCGACCTCGCCGCGCTCGCCGCCCGGATCAAGGGGACGGGGATACGGGACCTGTACGTCCACGCGGGCCCGCTGGAGCACGACGGCACCCTGCCCGCCGCGCGCTATCCCCGCGCCGCGTGGCTGATCGACGCCGTCCACAGGACGATGCCCGGCATACGGGTGCACGCCTGGCTCGGCGACATCCTGGCCACCGAGGGTCCCGAGGGGCTGCGCCTGGAGGACGCGGCCTCGCGGGCGGCCGTCGTGGGCTCGGCCCGGCAGATCCTCGACGCCGGTTTCGACGGGGTCCACTTCGACCTGGAGCCGCTGCTCTCGGACGACGCGCACTACCTGTCCCTCCTCGATGACCTCGGCGAGCTGACCAGGGCCCGCAAGGCCCCGCTCTCCGTGGCCGCCCACCAGATCGACCCGCTGCCCGCCCTGCACTCGGTTAACGGCGCGGTGAGCGGCAGCGAGAAGTGGTGGTCGCAGGAGTTCTTCGGCCAGGTCGCCCGCAGGGTCGACCAGATAGCCGTCATGTCCTACGACACCTGGATGCCGCTGGAGGGCATGTACGGCGGGTACGTGGCCCAGCAGACCAGCCTCGCCCTGGAGGTCACCCCCGAGACGACCGACCTGCTGATGGGCCTGCCGTTCTTCCACGAGGACGACCTGGGCCACCACGACTCGGCGGAGACCGTCGCGGCCGCGATCCGCGGCACCAGGCTCGGCCTGGGCCGCACGGACCACGACCGCGAGCGGTTCGGGGTCGCGCTCTACGTCGACTTCGCCGCGAAGGAGAAGGACTGGGCGTCGTACCGCCGCGACTGGCACTGACCGCCGCGCCCGGGATGGCAGACCGAGCCCGCGCCGGGGCCTTACGTCGGCCCCGGCCGCGCCGCGTGGCCGCGCCGACTGCGCGCCGCGAGCCCCGCGCCGACTGCGCGCCGCGAGCCCCGCGCCGACTGCGCGCCGCGAGCCCCGCGCCGACTACGCGCCGCGTCGCCGGATCTTGTTGCCGAGCCACACCAGAGGGTCGTACGAGCGGTCCACGACCCGCTCCTTCAGGGGGATCAGCGCGTTGTCGGTGATCTTGATGCCCTCGGGGCACACCTCCGTGCAGCACTTGGTGATGTTGCAGTAGCCGAGCCCGTGCTCCTCCTGTGCCGTCCGCTTCCGGTCGAGTCCGGTCTCGGCCGCCGCGTCCAGCGGGTGCATGTCCAGCTCGGCGACGCGCATCAGGAAGCGCGGCCCGGCGAACGCCGGCTTGTTCTCCTCGTGGTCGCGCACCACATGGCAGGTGTCCTGGCACAGGAAGCACTCGATGCACTTGCGGAACTCCTGCGAGCGCTCCACATCCATCTGCCGCATCCGGTACTCGCCCGGAGCCACCCCCTCCGGCGGCACGAAGGCCGGGATCTCCCGCGCCTTCGTGTAGTTGAAGGACACGTCCGTCACCAGATCCCGCACCACGGGGAAGGCCCGCAGCGGGGTGATCGTCAGTGTCTCGGCCCGGTCGAAGACCGACATCCGGGTCATGCACATCAGCCGGGGCCGCCCGTTGATCTCGGCGGAGCACGAACCGCACTTGCCCGCCTTGCAGTTCCACCGCACGGCGAGGTCCGGGGCCTGGGTCGCCTGCAGCCGGTGGACGATGTCGAGGACCACCTCGCCGTCGTGCACCTCGACCGTGAAGTCCGTCAGCTCCCCGCCGTCGGTGTCGCCCCGCCACACCCTGAAGTGCGCGTCATAGGTACTCACTCGTACAGCTCCTCCTCGGCGAGGTACTTGACCAGCTCCTCCTTCTCGAACAGCGCGAGGAGGTCCGGACGGATGGGTTCCGTACGTGTCCGTTCGAGCGCGATGCCGTGCTCGTCGTCGCCCGCGGGAGCCGGGTGGCAGAGCAGGTTCACCGGTCGCCACGCCCGGTCCATCGAAGGGTGGTCCTCGCGGGTGTGCCCGCCCCTGCTCTCGGTGCGCTCCAGCGCCGCGCGGGCCACGCACTCGCTGACGAGCAGCATGTTCCGCAGATCGAGCGCCAGGTGCCAGCCGGGGTTGAACTGCCGGTGTCCCTCGACCCCGGCCCGCCGTGCCCGGACGCGCAGCTCGGCGATCCGCTCCAGGGCCTCGGCCATCTCGCCCTCCCGCCGGATGATCCCGACGAGGTCGTTCATCGTCTGCTGGAGCTCCTGGTGCAGGGTGTACGGGTTCTCGGCGGAGGGTTCCTCCGCCGCGCCGAACGGCGCCAGGGCCTCGGCGGCGGCCGCCTCGATCCCCGCCTCCGCGACCGCCGTGTGCGGGGCGGACGCCGCGTACTCCGCCGCGTGCCAGCCCGCCCGCCGCCCGAAGACCAGCAGGTCGGAGAGGGAGTTGCCGCCGAGCCGGTTGGACCCGTGCATCCCGCCCGCGACCTCGCCCGCCGCGAAGAGCCCCGGCACGCCCGCGGTCGCCGCCGTGTCCGAGTCGACCGCGACGCCGCCCATCACGTAGTGGCAGGTCGGCCCGACCTCCATCGCCTCCGCCGTGATGTCGACATCCGCAAGCTCCTTGAACTGGTGGTACATCGAGGGCAGCCGCCGTTTGATCACCTCGGCCGGCATCCGGGTCGACACATCGAGGAACACCCCGCCGTGCGGGGAGCCGCGCCCCGCCTTCACCTCGGCGTTGATGGCCCGCGCCACCTCGTCGCGCGGCAGCAGCTCGGGCGGACGCCGGTTGTTGTCCGGGTCCTCGTACCAGCGGTCGCCCTCCGCCTCCGACTGCGCGTACTTCTCCTTGAAGACGTCCGGGATGTAGTCGAACATGAACCGCTCGCCCTCGGAGTTGCGCAGCACCCCGCCGTCCCCGCGCACCGACTCGGTGACGAGGATCCCCTTCACCGAGGGCGGCCAGACCATCCCGGTCGGATGGAACTGCACGAACTCCATGTTCACCAGCGGCGCGCCCGCGAGCAGCGCGAGCGCGTGCCCGTCGCCCGTGTACTCCCAGGAGTTGGACGTCACCTTGAAGGACTTGCCGATCCCGCCGGTGGCGAGCACCACGGCCGGCGCCTCCAGGACGAAGAAGCGGCCGGTCTCCCGCTCGTAGCAGAACACGCCCGCCACCCGCCCGGACTCGTCCCGCAGCACCTGGGTGACCGTGCACTCCTGGAAGACCTTCAGCCGGGACTCGTACTCCCCGGTCTCCCGGAAGTCCTCCTGCTGCAGGGCGACCGTCTTCTGCTGGAGCGTGCGGATCAGCTCCAGACCGGTCCGGTCGCCCACGTGCGCGAGGCGCGGGTACTCGTGGCCGCCGAAGTTGCGCTGGGAGATCCGGCCGTCCGGTGTGCGGTCGAAGAGGGCGCCCCAGGTCTCCAGCTCCCAGACCCGGTCGGGCGCCTCGCGCGCGTGGAGCTCCGCCATCCGCCACTGGTTGAGGAACTTCCCGCCGCGCATGGTGTCGCGGAAGTGGACCTGCCAGCTGTCGTGCGGGTTGGCGTTGGCCATGGAGGCGGCGATGCCGCCCTCGGCCATCACCGTATGGGCCTTGCCGAACAGGGACTTGCAGATGACGGCCGTCCGCGCGCCCCGCTCGCGCGCCTCGATCGCGGCGCGCAGTCCGGCGCCGCCCGCGCCGACCACGACCACGTCCCACTGCTGCCGGTCGACTCGCGTCATGTCAGAAGATCCTCGGGTCGTCGAAGGTGCCGGTGGCGAGCAGGTACACGTACAGGTCGCAGACCGCGACCGAGACCAGGGAGGCCCAGGCGAGCACCATGTGACGGGTGTTGAGCCGCCCGACGAAGCTCCACGCGCGATAGCGCACCGGGTGCTTCGAGAAGTGCTTGAGCCGCCCGCCGACGATGTGCCGGCAGGAGTGGCAGGAGAGTGTGTACGCCCAGATCAGCACGGTGTTGACCAGGAAGATCACGGTTCCGAGACCCGCGTGGCCCCACGCGTAGGTGGAGTCCCGGAAGGTCAGCACGGCGTCGTACGTGAGGATCGCGGCGACCGGGAGAGCGGCGTAGAAGAAGTACCGGTGGATGTTCTGCAGGATCAGCGGGAAGCGGGTCTCGCCGGTGTACGTCGCGTGCGGCTCGGCGACCGCGCAGGCCGGCGGAGAGGCCCAGAAGCCCCGGTAGTACGCCTTGCGGTAGTAGTAGCAGGTCAGCCGGAAGCCGAGCGGGAAGACCAGGATCAGCAGAGCGGGGGAGAGGCCCCACCAGCTGCCGACGATCTCCCAGTTGGGGCCGCCCTTCATCGGGACGCAGTTCTCGGCGAGGCAGGGCGAGTAGAACGGCGAGACGTAGGGGGCCGCGTAGTAGTCGCTGTTGGCGAAGGCGCGCCAGGTGGAGTAGACGACGAAGGCGAGCAGCCCGGCGGCGGTGGCGGCGGGCGCCAGCCACCAGCGGTCGGTCCGGAGGTGGCGCGGCGCGATGGCCGCACGGGAAGGGGAGTGCACGCCGGTGGCGCGCACCCCCCTTCCGGTGGACGGCGGTTCGGTTCCTGTGGCCAAGATCGGTCTCCTGGGTCCGGATCTCCTGGGACGCGTTCCGACGGTCGGTCTCCTCAGGGCCCTGGAGGCACTGAGGGCGGTCGGTCGTTCCTAGGGCGCGTGCCGGTCGCGGGCTCCCAGGCCCTCGTCGTCCGAGTCCGTCCACAGCCCGCTGTCGTAGGGGGTGTCGGGGATCGTCACCAGGTTCTCGGGGCGGCTCTGGGGTGGTCCCGAGGTGACGCCCTTCTCCGCCGCGATGCTGCGTTCCAGTTGTCCGACCGTGCGGACCAGGTCTTCCAGACAGCCCTTGACGGCCGCCAAATCGTCCTGAAGGGACATGGGTTGCCCTCACTTCCGCGAGTGCGGGTGGCGAACACGCGATGGGGGGAGAGTGTCGCGCGTCACACCCCGCTTGTGAAGCCATGTGTACGGGATTCCACTCGTCCGGAGAGCGGTGCCGCCCGGCGGTTGGGCCGCACGGGTGGGTTTGCCCCGTCCTGCCGCCGTGTCGCCGTGGCCGGATCCGGTCCGTCCTTTTCAGTGTATGAGCAATAGGTGTGATCATCGCCAAATGCCATAAAACTGGACGAAGGGGTACAAGTCATGTCCCAGGTCGGCGCCCCTCGCGGGAGGACATGCTCCAGGAGCCCCCGCTCCCGCACGCTCCGCTCCGTCGCCACGCTCACCAGCGCCGTGCTCGCCATCTCCGTCCTGGCCGGATGCAGCTCCGCCGACGAATTGGACGAGGCCGCGCCGGCCGTGCCCGACCACGCGCCCGCCGCGCGCGACCAGGTGCAGGACGGCGCCACGCTGAACTGGGCCGTGGACGCGATGCCCGCCACCCTCAACGCCTTCCAGGCCGACGCCGACGGCGCCACCTCCCGCATCGCCGGAGCGGTCCTGCCCGCGCTCTACACCCTCGACGAGCGCGGCCGGCCGCAGCGCAACCCGGACTACCTGGAGTCCGCGCAGGTCGTCGAGACGGAGCCCAAGCAGGTCGTCCTCTACAAGCTCAACCAGCAGGCGGTGTGGAGCGACGGCCGCGAGATCGGCGCCCCCGACTTCGTCGCCCAGTGGCGAGCCCTGAACGGTCGCGACACCGCGTACTGGACCGCCCGCAACTCCGGCTACGAGCGGATCGAGAAGATCGAGCGCGGCAAGAACGACCTGGAGGTACGGGTCACCTTCGGCAAGCCGTACGCCGACTGGCAGTCCCTCTTCACCCCCCTCTACCCGAAGGAGGTGATGGGCTCCCCGAGCTCCTTCAACGACGGTGCGCGGACCACCCTCAAGGCAACTGCAGGACCGTTCCTGCTCAAGGCCTCGGACGCCACGGCCGGCACGGTCACCCTCACCCGCAACCCCCGCTGGTGGGGCCAGAGCGCCAAGCTCGACCAGCTCGTCCTGAAGGCCGTCGCACGCCAGGACCGCGTCGCCGCGCTCGCCGCCGGCACCCTCGACCTGGCCGAGATCGACCGGTCGGCCGCCGACCGCATCGCGCTCGCCGTGAAGGACGCCCGCGCCGGCCAGGGCGGCTCACAGGTCCTCTCGCACGGGCCGAGCGCGGCGATCACCCCGTCGGCGGCCCTGAAGTCCTGGGCGCTGGCCAACGGCTCCGACGAGAAGAAGGCGGAGACCGTCCGGGCCGCGCGCGAGAAGAACCAGAAGGCCATCGACCAGTACGCGGCGGAGCAGAAGGCGCTCGGCAAGCTGGTCGTCCGCAAGTCGCTGGAGCCCGCGTACACCCAGCTCTCCCTGAACGGTGAGAACGGCCCGCTCGCCGACGAGCGGGTGCGGCGGGCGGTGGCGCGCGCGCTCGACCGTCGGGAACTGGCCGAATCCGTACTCAAGCCGCTGGGGCTGCCGGCCGACCCCCCGGGCAGCCACCTGGCCCTGGCGGGGCAGGCGGCGTACGCGGACAGCAGTGACGCGCTCGGCGACCAGGACACCAACGAGGCGCGCGCGCTGCTCGCGGACGCCGGGTGGGTGCCGGGAGGCGCCGCGAAGAAGCCCGCCGGGACCAAGGCCGGCAGCGAGGCCGTGGAGAAGGGCGCCGGCTCCGAGAAGCAGACGGAGGCGGACAAGAAGACCGACGCCGACAAGAAGACGGGCGCCGACAAGAAGACGGGCGCCGAAGAGAAGACGAAGACCGACGCCGAGAAGAAGACGTCCGACAAGGCGGCGAAGCCCGACGCCGACGTCGCCTCCAGCGACGGCCTCTACATCGTCGGCGACGACAAGCCGGGCGGCACCGCCGCCCGCGACGACGGCAAGGCCCCCGAGCCCGTGATCGGCGCCGGTGGCCCCGAGAACGGCACCCACATCCTCGCCCCCGCCGCGGGCGCGGCCCTCGAGAACATGGCCCTGCTGCGCCAGGCCGCCCTGCTCGACGCCGGCGCGGGCGCCGAGGCCAGGGGCCAGAACCCGGCCGTGGGCTCCGACAAGGGCGTCGCCGGGGCCTACGCCCCGCGCGGCACCGCCGCCCCCGCCGCGCCGGCCGCCGCCACCGGGGCCCTCGGCAAGGACGGCAAGCCGCTCAACCTGCGCTTCGTCCTGCCCTCGGGCCCCGGCTCCGAGTCGCTCCGCGCGGTCGGGGACAAGATCGTCCGGATGCTCGACGCGATCGGTATCCGTACGGAGATCACCAAGGTCGCCGACGAGAGCTTCTTCAAGGACCACGTCGCGGCAGGCGACTACGACCTCGCCCTCTACTCCTGGCCCGCCTCCGCCTTCCCGGCGACCGACGCCCGGCCGATCTTCGCCAAGCCGGAGCCCGCCTCGGACGGCTCACTCCTGGTCGAGCAGAACTACGCCCGCGTCGGGACGGACCGTATCGACCAATTGTTCGACCAGGCGGTGGCCACCCTCGACGAGGAGGAGGCCCGCGAGCTCGTCCGCCAGGCCGACGCCCGGATCTGGGCGGCCGCCGGCTCGATCCCCCTCTACCAGCGCCCCCAGCTGGTGGCGGCCAAGCCCGGCCTCGTGAACGCGGGCGCCTGGGGCTTCGCCACCCCCCGCTACCAGGACATCGGCTTCAAGAAGCCGGAGTCCGCGAAGGGTGCCGAGCGCAACGTCGAGAAGTAGCGACGAAGCAGCGAAGAGGCGCGACATCAAGAAGTGGCGAAGAAGCGGCGAAGGAGCGGCGAAGGAGCCGCGAAGAAGTCGCCAAGACCGGCGAAACCGCAGGTCGCAACCTCAGAAGCCGCTCAAGTTCCTTGCCCGCCGGTCTCCCCGGCGGGCAGGATCGCGTCCGGCCCCTTGACCCGGCCGGCTCCGCACGCGCAGCCCCCACTCTCGATCTGCGCGACGCTCGCACTCCCCACGCGTCACACCGCTCCACGGAGGCATCGAACCTCCCAGTAGACCCTCTCGAATCCGGGCGGGGAAGCCCCTTGCACGGCGGCCCCGTACCATAGGACATAGCCGTGGCGCGTCCGCCCGGCGGGCGTAAGAGGAACAGACGCCGCATCCCACGATCCGAGAGAAGCGCAAGCACCCATGCCCACGCGCCACGACATCCGTAACGTCGCCATCGTCGCCCACGTCGACCACGGCAAGACGACCATCGTCGACGCCATGCTCAAGCAGGCCGGTGCCTTCGCCGCCCACCAGCAGCTCGACGACCGCATGATGGACTCGAACGACCTGGAGCGTGAGAAGGGCATCACGATCCTCGCCAAGAACACGGCGGTGAAGTATCACCCCAAGGACGGCGGCGCCCCGATCACGATCAACATCATCGACACCCCCGGCCACGCCGACTTCGGTGGCGAGGTCGAGCGTGGTCTGTCGATGGTCGACGCGGTCGTCCTCCTCGTCGACGCCTCCGAGGGCCCGCTGCCGCAGACCCGCTTCGTGCTCCGCAAGGCCCTCCAGGCCCGGATGCCCGTCATCCTCTGCATCAACAAGACGGACCGCCCGGACTCCCGGATCGACGAGGTCGTCAACGAGACGTACGACCTCTTCCTCGACCTGGACGCGGACGAGGACCAGATCGAGTTCCCGATCGTCTACGCCTGCGGCCGTGACGGCATCGCCTCGCTGACCAAGCCGGAGGACGGCACCGTCCCCGCCGACAGCGAGAACCTGGAGCCGTTCTTCTCCACCATCCTGGAGCACGTCCCGGCCCCGTCGTACGACGAGGCCGCGCCGCTGCAGGCCCACGTCACCAACCTCGACGCCGACAACTTCCTCGGCCGTATCGCGCTGCTCCGCGTCGAGCAGGGCGAGCTGCGCAAGGGCCAGACGGTCGCGTGGATCAAGCGTGACGGCACCATCTCGAACGTCCGCATCACCGAGCTGATGATGACCGAGGCGCTCACCCGCAAGCCCGCCGAGGTGGCCGGCCCCGGTGACATCTGCGCCGTCGCCGGTATCCCCGACATCATGATCGGCGAGACCCTGGCCGACCCGGAGAACCCGATCGCGCTGCCGCTCATCACGGTGGACGAGCCGGCCATCTCCATGGTCATCGGCACCAACACCTCCCCGCTGGTCGGCCGTGGCGGCAGCGGCAAGGGCGCGGACGCCAAGGCCGCGGTCAAGGACCGCAAGGTCACCGCGCGCCAGGTGAAGGACCGCCTGGACCGCGAGCTGATCGGTAACGTCTCGCTCCGCGTCCTCGACACCGAGCGCCCGGACGCCTGGGAGGTCCAGGGCCGTGGTGAGCTGGCGCTCGCCATCCTGGTCGAGCAGATGCGCCGTGAGGGCTTCGAGCTCACCATCGGCAAGCCGCAGGTCGTCACCAAGGACGTCGACGGCAAGGTCCACGAGCCGGTCGAGCGCATGACGATCGACGTGCCCGAGGAGCACATGGGCGCCGTCACCCAGCTCATGGGTGTCCGCAAGGGCCGCATGGACAACATGTCGAACCACGGCTCCGGCTGGGTGCGCATGGAGTTCGTCGTCCCGTCCCGCGGCCTCATCGGCTTCCGTACGGAGTTCCTGACCCAGACCCGCGGCACCGGCATCGGCCACTCGATCCACGAGGGCCACGAGCCGTGGTTCGGCACGCTCACCACCCGTAACAACGGCTCCCTGGTCGCCGACCGCGCGGGTTCGGTCACCGCCTTCGCGATGACCAACCTCCAGGAGCGCGGTGTCCTGTTCACCGACCCCGGCACCGAGGTGTACGAGGGCATGATCGTCGGCGAGAACTCGCGCTCCGACGACATGGACGTGAACATCACCAAGGAGAAGAAGCTCACCAACATGCGCTCCTCCTCGGCCGACTCCTTCGAGGCGATCGTGCCGCCGCGCAAGCTCTCCCTGGAGCAGTCGCTGGAGTTCTGCCGCGACGACGAGTGCGTCGAGGTGACCCCGGAGGCCGTCCGCATCCGCAAGGTCGTCCTGGACCAGAGGGAGCGCAGCCGCTCCGCCTCGCGCGCCAAGAACAGCTGACGCGCGCCAGGTTGCGGCCGGCGTACGCCATGTGAGGTCGGCGTACATCACGTACGGTCGGCGTACGCCGCGTACCGTCGGGGTACGCCGAGTACGGCTGACGTGATCCACAACCGTGTGATCTCGGTCGCCGACGCCGGCTGACATCGCATCAGACAGAGGCCCGGACCCCCGCAGACACTGTGGGGGTCCGGGCCTTTCGTCAAATCCATTTCATGGGCGGGGTGTCCGGATATCGGCCGTCGCTCTCCGGAACGTGTGTTAACGGTCCGTTTCGCGGGTGTCTGTCTGTGATCGCTTTGTCCGGATTTCGGTCTCATGACCCCTGGCGATGTTGTCAAAACGAGACCACTTAAGTGTGGTTTACGGCCCGGCCGTACTTAATAGTTGGCTGCATTGAGCTCGGGTCAATGGGTCACGCACTGTGGGGAGTGCCGACTCACGAGCACACTCGGGGCACATGGAGTGCAATGCCGTCAGGGGTGTCGGCGCACTCGGAGTGCCCTTCTTGTAGTGACAAGTGGACTCATGAGGAGGAACCCCATGCGCGGTGCCAAGAGCGCCAAGTGGGTAGTGGGCGCGACCATCGTGGCCCTGGCAGCGACCGCCTGTGGTGGCGGCAGTGGCAAGGACGACAGCGCCTCGAAGGAGAAGGGCAAGCCCGCGGGCTATGTCTCGATCGACGTCGGTGAGCCCCAGAAGCCGCTGATCCCGGCCGACACCAATGAGTCGCTCGGTAGCTACGTGATCCAGTCGATCTTCACCCAGCTCCTGGACTTCGACGCCCAGGGCAAGATCGTCTACACGAACGCCGAGTCGATCAAGACCACCGACTCGAAGACCTGGACGGTCAAGCTCAAGCCGGGCTGGAAGTTCCACGACGGCACCCCCGTCACGTCGGCGTCCTACGTCAAGGCGTGGAACTGGTACGCCAACATCGAGAACAAGCAGCAGAACGCCTTCTGGTTCGAGGACATCGCCGGCTACGCCGACGTCCACCCGGAGAAGGGTGCCCCGACCAAGAAGGAGATGTCGGGCCTGAAGGTCGTCGACGACACGACCTTCACGATCGAGCTGTCGAAGCCGGTCCCGTACTTCGAGTACAAGCTCGGCTACACCACCTGGGCCCCGCTGCCCGAGGTGTTCTACAAGGACACCAAGGCCTTCGGCCAGGCGCCGGTCGGCAACGGTCCCTACGTCTTCGAGAAGTGGGACCACAAGAAGCTCATCCAGGTCAAGGCCAACCCTGACTACCAGGGCCCGAACAAGGCCAAGAACAAGGGTGTCCTCTTCAAGAACTACGCGACCGTCGAGGCCGCGTACCAGGACCTCCTCTCCGGCAACCTGGACATGATCCGCCAGGTCGGCCCGAAGGACCTGCCGAAGTACAAGCAGGACCTCGGTGACCGCGCGGTCGAGCAGCCGTACGCGGCCATCCAGAGCCTCGTCCCGACCTTCTACTCGAAGACCTTCAAGGGCATCAACCCGAAGGTCATCCAGGGTCTGTCGATGGCGATCGACCGGGACACGATCACGAAGACCGTGCTCAACGGCACCCGCCAGCCCGCCACCAGCTTCATCCCGCAGGGTGTCGCCGGTAAGCAGGACCTCGGCAGCGACGTCTTCAAGTTCAACCCGGCCAAGGCCAAGCAGCTCGTCACCGAGGGCGGCGGCGTTCCGGACAACAAGATCTGGATCCAGTACAACGCCGACGGTGGCCACAAGGAGTGGATCACGGCCGTCTGCGAGTCGATCCGCAACTCCACCGGTGTGGACTGCATCCCGGACGCCAAGCCGGACTTCCAGACCGACCTCGAGGCGCGCGACAACAACCAGGTCAAGGCCATGTACCGCGGTGGTTGGGTCGCCGACTACCCGGTGAACGTCAACTTCATGCGTGAGCTGTACGGCTCGACGGCCGAGGCGAACAACGGTCGCTTCTCGGACCCCGAGGTCGACGCCGCGTTCAAGAAGGGTGACAACGCCAAGTCCCTGGAAGAGTCGATCAAGCTCTACCAGGAGGCCGAGAAGCTCGTCCTCACGAAGATGCCGGCCATCCCGCTGTGGGAGTACAAGATCAACGGTGGTTACTCCGAGGCCGTCGAGAACGTGACCGTGGACTTCCACGGTGACTTCAACGTCTACGACGTGACCGTCAAGAAGTAACCAGCCCCAAGGGCCCACCCCACTCGGCCATCACCCGCCACCGCAACGGCGGTAGGTCCACGGGGCCGGTTCCCACATCCAAGGGAGCCGGCCCCGTGGGCTGCAGGTATTCATATCGGAGGCAAACATGGGGCGTTATGTCGCGCGGCGACTGCTCCAGATGATCCCGGTCTTCATCGGGTCAACCTTGCTGGTCTTCTCCATGATGTACGCGCTGCCCGGCGACCCCGTGCGCGCGCTCGCCGGAGAACAGACCGTCGACCCGGCGCAGATCGCTCAGATGAAGAAGGATCTCGGGCTCGACCAGCCGCTCCTCGTGCAGTACGGGACCTACCTCGTCAACCTGCTCCAGGGCGACTTCGGCACGCAGATCGCCAGTGGGCAACCGGTCGCGGACATCATCGCGGACGCGTTCCCCATCACGATCCGACTCACCCTGTTCGCCTTCACGTTCACCGCGCTCGTCGGTATCTCCCTGGGCGTCTTCGCCGGGCTGAAGGCCGACACGCTCCGGGACCGCGGTCTGCTGGTCCTGACCCTGCTCCTGATCTCCGTCCCCTCGTTCGTCCTCGGCTTCCTGGCGCAGTACTTCTTCGCGCACCAGCTCGGCTGGGTCGACCCGAACGTCAGCGCCGTGGCGGACTGGAACGAACTCGTCCTGCCGGCCATCGTGCTCGGTTCGCTGTCGCTGGCGTACGTCGCCCGCCTCACGCGTACCTCGATCGCCGAGAACCTGCGCTCCGACTACATGCGCACCGCGGTGGCCAAGGGCCTGCCGCGCCGCCGCATCATCGGTGTCCACCTGATGCGCAACTCGATGATCCCCGTCGTCACCTTCCTCGGCACCGACATCGGCGCCCTGATGGGCGGCGCGGTCGTCACCGAGGGCATCTTCAACGTCCAGGGCGTCGGCTACAACGTCTTCTCCGCGCTGAAGCACCGTGAGGGCGCCACCGTCGTGGGCATCGTGACCCTGATCGTGGTCGTCTATCTCGTCGCCAGCCTGCTCGTCGACCTGCTCTACGCGGTCCTGGACCCGAGGATCCGTTATGCCTGAGGCACTCAAGGAAGCTGTCGCCGGACAGACTTCGGCGGACGTGTCCGCCGCGCAGCCCGTCGAGAAGCAGGAGAAGCCGCGCAGTCTCTGGTCGGACGCCTGGCACGACCTGCGCCGCAACCCGATCTTCGTGATCTCCGCGGTCCTCATCGCGGTCCTGCTGACCATGGCCGTCTTCCCGGGCCTGTTCACCAGCGCGGACCCGCGTCACGCGGACCTCGCCAAGCACTACCTCCAGCCGCCGAACTGGGGCTCCTTCTTCAAGGAGGACTGGTTCGGTTACGACATCCAGGGCCGCTCGATCTACGCGCGTGTCATCTACGGTGCCCGCGCCTCGATCGCCGTCGCCGTCGTCGTCACCGTGCTGGTCACCGTGCTGGGCACGATCGTCGGCATGCTCGCCGGCTACTTCGGCGGCTGGCTGGACACGATCCTGTCCCGCGTCACCGACATCTTCTTCGGCGTCCCCTTCATCCTCGGCGCGATGGTCGTCCTGACCTCGTTCGAGGAGCGCAAGCTCTGGGTCGTCATCCTGGCCCTGGCCTTCCTCGGCTGGACCCAGATCGCCCGTGTCGCCCGCGGCTCGGTCATCACCATCAAGAACGCGGACTACGTGATGGCGGCCAAGGCGCTCGGCGCCTCCACCTCGCGGATCCTGATGCGGCACATCCTGCCGAACGCCATCGCCCCGGTCATCGTCGTCGCCACCATCGCGCTCGGCGGCTACATCTCGGCCGAGGCCACGCTGTCCTTCCTCGGTATCGGTCTCGCCGAGCCCACCGTCTCGTGGGGCGTCGACATCTCGTCGGGCCAGGAGCAGCTGCGTAACGCCGCGTACGTCCTGATCATCCCGTCGGTCATGGTGTCGATCACCGTGCTGGCCTTCATCATGCTCGGCGATGCGGTGCGCAGCGCCCTCGACCCCAAGCTGCGCTGAGGAGGGCGTACAACGTGAGCATCATCGACAAGACCGCGAGCGTCCCCGCCCCGCGCGGCGGCGACGAGCACACCGGCCCGCTGCTCGAAGTCCGCGACCTGCACGTGGAGTTCCACACCCGCGACGGTGTGGCCAAGGCGGTCAACGGAGTCAACTACAGCGTGAACGCGGGCGAGACGCTCGCCGTGCTCGGCGAGTCCGGGTCCGGCAAGTCCGTCACCGCGCAGGCCGTCATGGGCATCCTCGACATGCCGCCCGGCAAGATCCCCAAGGGTGAGATCTTCTTCCGCGGCCAGGACATGCTGAAGATGTCCGACGAGGAGCGCCGGAAGATCCGCGGCCAGAAGATCGCGATGATCTTCCAGGACGCGCTGTCCTCCCTCAACCCGGTCCTCTCCGTCGGCTACCAGCTCGGCGAGATGTTCCGGGTGCACCAGGGCCTCTCCAAGAAGGACGCCAAGACCAAGGCCATCGAGCTGATGGACAAGGTCAAGATCCCGGCCGCCGCGGCCCGGGTGAACGACTACCCCCACCAGTTCTCCGGCGGTATGCGCCAGCGCATCATGATCGCCATGGCGCTCGCCCTGGAGCCGGACCTGATCATCGCGGACGAGCCCACCACGGCGCTCGACGTGACCGTCCAGGCCCAGGTCATGGACCTCCTCGCGGAGCTCCAGCGCGAGTACAACATGGGTCTGATCCTGATCACCCACGACCTCGGCGTGGTCGCCGACGTGGCGGACAAGATCGCGGTCATGTACGCGGGCCGGATCGTCGAGACCGCGCCCGTGCACGAGCTGTACAAGCGCCCGGCGCACCCGTACACCCGGGGTCTGCTCGACTCGATCCCGCGCCTGGACCAGAAGGGCCAGGAGCTGTACGCGATCAAGGGCCTGCCGCCCAACCTGCTTCGCGTGCCCACCGGCTGCGCCTTCAACCCGCGCTGCCCCAAGGCCGACGACATCTGCCGCACGGAGATCCCGGCGCTCGCGCCGGTCACCGAGCAGGACGGCACGGAGCTGCCCGGCCGCGGCAGCGCCTGCCACTTCTGGAAGGAGACGATCCATGGCTGAGCTCAGCAAGAAGGACGAGGCCGCGGACGCGACTCCGAACGTCACCGAGGTCGAGACGGTCGACGCCACCACCGAGGCGGAGGCCGTGGCCGCCATCGAGGCGCCCGTCGAGCGCGGTGAGCCGATCCTCCAGGTGCGCAACCTGGTCAAGCACTTCCCGCTGACCCAGGGCATCCTGTTCAAGAAGCAGGTCGGCGCGGTCAAGGCCGTGGACGGGGTCTCCTTCGACCTCTACCAGGGCGAGACCCTCGGCATCGTCGGCGAGTCCGGCTGTGGCAAGTCCACGGTCGCCAAGCTGCTGATGACGCTGGAGCGGGCGACCGCGGGCGAGGTCTTCTACAAGGGCCAGGACATCACCAAGCTGTCCGGCCGCGCGCTGAAGGCCGTCCGCCGGAACATCCAGATGGTGTTCCAGGACCCGTACACCTCGCTGAACCCGCGTATGACGGTCGGCGACATCATCGGTGAGCCCTTCGACATCCACCCCGAGGTGGCCCCGAAGGGCGACCGCCGGCGCCGGGTGCAGGAGCTGCTCGACGTCGTCGGTCTGAACCCCGAGTACATCAACCGCTACCCGCACCAGTTCTCCGGCGGTCAGCGCCAGCGCATCGGCATCGCCCGCGGCCTCGCGCTCAACCCGGAGATCATCATCTGCGACGAGCCGGTCTCGGCCCTGGACGTCTCCGTCCAGGCGCAGGTCATCAACCTGATGGAGAAGCTGCAGGACGAGTTCAACCTCTCCTACGTCTTCATCGCGCACGACCTGTCGATCGTCCGGCACATCTCGGACCGGGTCGGCGTCATGTACCTCGGCAAGATGGCCGAGATCGGTACGGACACGCAGATCTACGACCACCCGACGCACCCCTACACCCAGGCGCTGCTGTCGGCGGTCCCGGTCCCGGACCCGGACGCGCGCGAGGGCCGCGAGCGGATCATCCTCACCGGAGACGTCCCCTCGCCGGCCAACCCGCCGTCGGGCTGCCGCTTCCGCACCCGGTGCTGGAAGGTCCAGGACAAGTGCTCCACCGAGGTCCCGCTGCTCGCGATCCCGGAGCGCTTCCAGGGTGAGGACACCCCGGCCGCGCACGAGTCGGCCTGCCACTTCGCCGAGGAGAAGGACGTCATCCACGCGGCGTAGTTCTCCCGCAGTGCACCGAGGGCGCCCCGGCCGTCATGGCCGGGGCGCCCTCGCGTCTGTGCCCTCACGGGGTGTCGTCCGTGTTCTTACGGGTGTCGTAAAGGTGCATACCGTCCGCAGTCGGGTGATATTGGGGCTCTCGGTACAGACCCAGGATCCTCGGGAGGCACCTCATGCGCGGAGCCACGCACGCCAAGTGGGCCGCACTGGCCGTAGCCGTCGCCCTCACGGCCACGGCCTGCGGCGGCGGAGACGACGGCGGAGGCGGTGGCGCGGACGGCATCGTGAGCTCTTCGTGGGGCGACCCGCAGAACCCGCTGGAGCCCGCGAACACCAACGAGGTCCAGGGCGGCAAGGTCCTCTCCATGATCTTCCGGGGGCTCAAGCAGTACGACCCGAAGACCGGCGCGGCCAACGACATGCTCGCCGAGAAGATCGAGACCACGGACTCCACGAACTTCACCATCACCGTCAAGCAGGGCTGGACCTTCTCCAACGGCGAGGCGGTCACCGCGAACTCCTTCGTGGACGCCTGGAACTACGGCGCCAGTCTGAAGAACAACCAGAAGAACGCCTCCTTCTTCGGCCAGATCGAGGGCTACGACCAGGTCCACCCCGAGAAGGGTGAGCCGACCGCCGAGACGATGTCCGGCCTCAAGGTCGTCGACCCGCAGACCTTCACGGTCAAGCTCACCCAGAAGTTCTCCACCTGGCCCGACACCCTCGGCTACGCGGCGTTCGCCCCGCTTCCCCAGGCCTTCTTCGACGACCACGCGGCCTGGCTGAACAAGCCGATCGGCAACGGCCCGTACACCGTCTCCTCGTACGCCAAGGGCTCCCAGATGGAGCTGGTGCGCTGGGACGAGTACCCGGGCGACGACAAGGCGCAGAACGGCGGCGTGACCCTCAAGGTCTACACCGACAACAACACCGCCTACACCGACCTGACGGCCGGCAACCTCGACCTCGTCGACGACGTGCCCGCCTCGCAGCTGAAGAACGTCCAGGCGGACCTCGGCGACCGGTACATCAACGTCCCGGCCGGCATCATCCAGACCCTCGGCTTCCCCTTCTACGACCCGGCCTGGAACAAGCCGGGCCAGGAGAAGCTCCGGCAGGGCATCTCCCGGGCGATCAACCGCCAGCAGATCACCGACACCATCTTCCAGAAGACCCGCACCCCCGCCGTCGACTGGACCTCCCCGGTCCTCGGCGCGGACGGCGGCTTCAAGGACATCTGCGGCGACTTCTGCAAGTACGACCCGGCGGCGGCCAAGCAGCTGGTCCAGGAGGGCGGCGGCATCCCCGGCGGCACGATGAAGATCTCGTACAACGCCGACACCGGCTCCCACAAGGAGTGGGTGGACGCCGTCTGCAACTCCATCAACAACGCGCTGGGCAACAACACGGCCTGCGTCGGCAACCCGATCGGCACCTTCGCCGACTTCCGCAGCCAGGTCTCCACGCAGAAGATGCCCGGACCGTTCCGGGCCGGCTGGCAGATGGACTACCCGCTCATCCAGAACTTCCTCCAGCCGCTGTACTACACCGACGCCTCCTCCAACGACGGCAAGTACACCGACCCCGAGTTCGACAAGCTCGTCGACCAGGCCAACGCCGAGTCCGACATCGCCAAGGCGGTGGAGACCTTCCAGCAGGCCGAGGAGGTCCTGCGCGACGACATGGGCGCGATCCCGCTCTGGTACCAGAACGGCAGCGCCGGCTACTCCGACCGGGTCTCCAACGTGACCCTCAACCCCTTCAGCGTCCCGGTCTACGACCAGATCAAGGTCAACTGACGCAGCGCGTCGGCGTACGGCCCGGCCCGGCGTTGCTCTCCCGCGCGCCGGGCCGTGCGCCTACCCCACACCCCCGGAGCCCCTCATGGGTCGTTATGTGATCCGGCGTCTGCTGCAGATGATCCCGGTCTTCATCGGCGCCACCCTGCTGATCTTCCTGATGGTGAACGTGATGGGCGACCCCATCGCGGGCCTCTGCGGCGACCGCGCCTGCGATCCCGCGACCGCCGCCCAGCTGGAGAAGGAGTTCGGCCTCGACAAGCCCGTCTGGCAGCAATACCTGACCTACATGGGCAACCTGTTCACCGGCGACTTCGGTACGGCCTTCAACGGCCAGCCGGTGACCGAGCTGATGGCCAGCGCCTTCCCGGTCACCATCCGGCTCACCATCGTGGCGATCCTCTTCGAGATCGTCATCGGCATCAGCCTCGGCGTCCTCACCGGCCTCAAGCGCGGCCGCCCCGTCGACACCACCGTGCTGCTGCTGACCCTGGTCGTCATCTCGATCCCGACCTTCGTCACCGGTCTGCTGCTCCAGCTGCTCCTCGGCGTGAAATGGGGCTGGATCAAGCCCGCGGTCTCCTCGGACGCCACCTTCGACGAGCTGATCGTCCCCGGTCTCGTCCTCGCCTCCGTCTCCCTCGCCTACGTCACCCGGCTCACCCGGACCTCGATCGCGGAGAACAAGCGCGCCGACTACGTCCGTACGGCCGTCGCCAAGGGCCTGCCGCGCCACCGGGTCATCACCCGCCACCTGCTGCGCAACAGCCTCATCCCGGTGATCACCTTCATCGGCGCCGACATCGGCGCGCTGATGGGCGGCGCGATCGTGACCGAGCGGATCTTCAACATCCACGGCGTCGGCTACCAGCTCTACCAGGGCATCGTCCGGCAGAACACCCAGACCGTCGTCGGCTTCGTGACCGTCCTCGTCATCGTCTTCCTGGTGGCCAACCTCCTGGTCGACCTCCTGTACGCCGTCCTTGACCCGAGGATCCGCTATGCCTGAGCCCCTCACGCCGCATGAGCCGTTCGACGACGGGCGCGCCATCGACCACACCGGGGCGGGCGCCGGCACGGACCTCGCCATGGAGGAGGGCGAGTCACTGGAGAAGACCCCGGGCGGCCCTCTCGGCACCGGACCGGCCGGCAAGCCGCGCTCGCTCTGGTCCGACGCCTGGCACGACCTGCGCCGCAACCCGGTCTTCATCGTCTCCGGCCTGATCATCCTCTTCCTCGTGATCATCTCCATCTGGCCGTCCCTGATCGCCAGCGGAGACCCCCTCCAGTGCGACCTGTCCAAGGCCCAGGAGGGCTCCCAGCCCGGCCACCCCTTCGGCTTCAACGGCCAGGGCTGCGACGTGTACACCCGTACGGTCTACGGCGCCCGGACCTCCGTCTCCGTCGGCGTCCTCGCCACCCTCGGCGTCGCGCTCCTCGGCTCGCTGCTCGGCGGCCTCGCGGGCTTCTACGGCGGCGGCTGGGACGCGGTCCTCTCCCGGATCACCGACGTCTTCTTCGCCATCCCCGTCGTCCTCGGCGGCCTCGTCCTGCTGTCCGTCGTCACCAGCAACACCATCTGGCCCGTCATCGGCTTCATGGTGCTGCTCGGCTGGCCGCAGATCTCCCGCATCGCCCGCGGCTCCGTCATCACCGCCAAGCAGAACGACTACGTGCAGGCGGCGCGGGCGCTCGGCGCCTCCAACTCCCGGATGCTGCTGCGCCACATCGCGCCCAACGCCATCGCCCCGGTCATCGTCGTCGCGACCATCGCCCTCGGCACGTACATCTCCCTGGAAGCGACCCTGTCCTACCTCGGCGTCGGCCTGAAGCCGCCCACCGTCTCCTGGGGCATCGACATCTCCTCGGCCTCGCAGTACATCCGCAACGCCCCGCACATGCTGCTCTGGCCCGCCGGCGCGCTCGCCATCACCGTGCTCGCGTTCATCATGCTCGGCGACGCGGTGCGCGACGCCCTCGACCCGAAGCTGAGGTAGGCGCCCATGCTGCTCGAAGTGCGCGATCTGCACGTGGAGTTCCACACGAGGGACGGGGTGGCCAAGGCCGTCAACGGGGTCAGCTACTCGGTCGACGCGGGCGAGACCCTGGCCGTCCTCGGCGAGTCCGGCTCCGGCAAGTCCGTCACCGCCCAGGCCATCATGGGCATCCTCGACATCCCGCCCGGGAAGATCACCGACGGCGAGATCCTCTTCCAGGGCCAGGACCTGCTGAAGCTCAAGGAGGACGAGCGGCGCAAGATCCGGGGCGCGAAGATGGCGATGATCTTCCAGGACGCGCTGTCCTCCCTCAACCCCGTGATCAGCGTCGGCGACCAGCTCGGCGAGATGTTCCAGGTCCACCAGGGGATGTCCCGCAAGGACTCCCGGGCCAAGGCGATCGAGCTGATGGACCGGGTCCGCATCCCGGCCGCCAAGGAGCGGGTCGGGCAGTACCCGCACCAGTTCTCCGGCGGCATGCGCCAGCGCATCATGATCGCGATGGCGCTCTCCCTCGAACCGGACCTGATCATCGCGGACGAGCCGACCACCGCCCTCGACGTGACCGTCCAGGCCCAGGTCATGGACCTCCTCGCCGAGCTCCAGCGCGAACTCAACATGGGCCTGATCCTGATCACCCACGACCTCGGCGTGGTCGCCGACGTCGCCGACAAGATCGCCGTCATGTACGCGGGCCGGATCGTCGAGACCGCCCCCGTCCACGAGATCTACAAGGCACCCGCCCACCCCTACACCCGCGGACTGCTCGACTCGATCCCGCGCCTGGACCAGAAGGGCCAGGAGCTGTACGCGATCAAGGGCCTGCCGCCGAACCTCCTTGCCATCCCGCCCGGCTGCGCCTTCAACCCGCGCTGCCCGCTGGCCAGGGACGTCTGCCGGACCGACGAACCACCGCTGTACGACGTGTCCGAGGAACGCCACAGCGCGTGCCACTTCTGGCAGGAGGCCCTCCGTGGCTGAGCCGATCCTCGAAGTCCGCGACCTGCACAAGCACTACCCCCTCACCCGGGGCATCGTCGTCAAGAAGCAGGTCGGCGCGGTCAAGGCCGTCGACGGCGTCGACTTCGACCTGCGGGCGGGGGAGACCCTCGGCATCGTCGGCGAGTCCGGCTGCGGCAAGTCGACCGTCGCGAAGATGCTGGTCAACCTGGAGCGCCCGACCTCCGGGGCGATCCGCTACAAGGGCGACGACATCACCACGCTGTCGCCGAAGGCGCTGCGCGCGGTCCGCCGCAACATCCAGATGGTCTTCCAGGACCCGTACACCTCGCTCAACCCGCGCATGACGGTCGGCGACATCATCGGGGAGCCCTACGAGATCCATCCCGAGGTGGCCCCCAAGGGCGACCGGCGGCGCAAGGTCCAGGACCTGCTCGACGTCGTCGGCCTCAACCCGGAGTACATCAACCGCTATCCGCACCAGTTCTCCGGAGGCCAGCGCCAGCGCATCGGCATCGCGCGCGGCCTCGCGCTCCAGCCGGAGATCATCGTCGCCGACGAGCCCGTCTCGGCGCTCGACGTCTCCGTGCAGGCCCAGGTCGTGAACCTCCTTGAGAAGCTCCAGAACGAGTTCAGCCTGAGCTACGTCTTCATCGCCCACGACCTGTCGATCGTGCGGCACATCTCCGACCGCGTCGGCGTCATGTACCTCGGCCGGATCGTCGAGATCGGCACCGACAGCCAGATCTACGACCACCCCACGCATCCGTACACCCAGGCGCTGCTGTCGGCGGTCCCGGTGCCGGACCCGGACGCCCGGGAACACCGGGAGCGGATCATCCTCAGCGGGGACGTGCCCTCGCCCGCGAACGTCCCCTCCGGCTGCCGTTTCCGCACCCGCTGCTGGAAGGCGCAGGAGCGCTGCGCGCTCGAAGTCCCGGAGCTGGCGGTCCCGGCGGTCTTCCGGCTCGCCGACACCCCCGCGAAGCACGACTCCGCCTGCCACTTCGCGGAGGAGAAGCACGTGGTGCCGACGGAGGAGGAGCTGGGGGAGAAGAAGCCGGGCGAGCCGGGGGCGGAACCCGGCGAGCCGGGGGACCAGGACCAGGGCAAAACCCTGTGAGGCGCCGTCACATGCCTTAACACACAGGCAACTCGACCGACCCGGATCCGATATACGAACGCGCCAAGCTCGACAGCGTACGGCCGTGCGGGTGCCGTAGGCCGGCCGGAGCGCGCCATGTCGCCCCGGCCGGCCGACACCGCCGTTCCACTTGCCGGTCGAATATGCGGAACCGCTTGTTTCGACGCGTGGTAGCCGTGAGTATCGGCTCCGTGACAGTGACACGACCGGCACGTCTCACCGGCGCCGCGCTGTGCGGGGCGCTCGCGCTCGTCATCGTCGTCTGGCTGCTGCGGGACCTCGCGGCCTTCGGCTCGCCCGCCGACCTCGGCTGGTACTGGGCGGGCGACCACGCCTTCCTGCTCCGGAGCAGGTCCGCCACGTCGCTGCTCGATCCCCTCCTGCTCGTCGCCTACGCCGCCACCGCGGTCGCCGCGCTCCGCTCCTCCCTCGCGGCGCCCGCGCTCGCCGCCGCCGGGGCCGTCACGCTCGCGCTGCGGCTGCCAGGACTCTGGGCCACCGGCGTCGACGCGCTCGTCACCACCCTGCTCACGCTCGCCCTCGCCACCGGACTCGTCGTCACCGCCGCTCTGGGACGCCGCGACGCCTCCGAACGCCCGGCCCGCCCCCGCAGAGCCCCGGCCGTCGCCGCCGGGGTGCTGTGCGCGGTGGCCGCCGTCGCCTGGGTGGCCTGGGAGGTGCACTGGGCGCGGGACCTGCCGGTCGAGGCGACCGTCGACCGGTTCACCGGCGGCCGCTCGCTCCTCCTGCCCGCCCTCGCCGTCCCGCCGGCCTGGCTCAACGTCATGCTGGCCGCCCTCTTCCTGGTCGCCGCGGGCAGCGCCTTCGTCCGCGCCCCGCACGCCCGGCCGCTCGGCCTGTTCGCGGGGCTGCTCCTGGCGGGCGGGGGGCTCGCCGGGGTCGCCACGGCGTTACGGACCGGTGGCTGGGCCGGACACCTCGCCGGGCTCGACGAGACCGGCCGACTGGCCCTCGCCACCTCCGCGTACGGGCTGCTCGCCGGGGCCGCCGTACTCGTCCTGTCCGCCGTGCGCGGGGCGCCCCACCCCGACGCACGCGGTCCGGTGGCCGCGCTGCCACCGGCCCCGCCGCACCCCCGCCCGCCGGGCTGGTGAGCCCTCAGGGCCTGTGCGGGCCCTGGTGCTCCAGGCCCAGCGAGCGCTTGAGGAACTCCACCTGAAGCAGCAACAGGTTCTCCGCCACCTGCTCCTGCGGGGTCATGTGGGTCACGCCCGTCAGCGGCAGCACCTCATGCGGGCGCCCCGCCGCGAGCAGCGCCGAGGAGAGCCGCAGCGTATGGGCGACCACCACATTGTCGTCGGCCAGACCGTGGATGATCATCATCGGCCGGGCGGGCTCCTCGGGAGCCACCAGGCCGTCGTCGGTGACCAGCGAGTTCGCCACGTACACCTCCGGGTCGTCCTGCGGAGTCCCGAGGTACCGCTCCGTGTACTGGGTGTCGTAGAGCCGGAAGTCCGTCACGGGCGCTCCCACCACCGCCGCGTGGAAGACGTCGGGCCTGCGCAGCACCCCGAGCGCCGCGAGATAGCCGCCGTACGACCAGCCCCGGATCGCCACCCGCCCCAGATCGAGCGGGAAGTCCTTCGCCAGCGCGTGCAGCGCCTCGATCTGGTCGTCGAGCGTCGGCATCAGGTCGTTCTTGATCGCCTTCTCCCAGGCCGGTGACCGGCCCGGCGCGCCCCGCCCGTCCGCCACGATCACCGCGAACCCCTGGTCGGCGAACCACTGCGAGGTCAGATGCGGGTTGTGCGCGGCGACCACCCGCTGGCCGTGCGGACCGCCGTACGGATCCATCAGCACGGGAAGCGGCCCGTCCCCTTCCGTGTACCCGGAGGGGAGCAGTACGGCGCACGGAATCCGCCGTGCGCCCCCCTCGACGAGCCGCACGTCCGCCGTCAGCGCCGGCTTCTCCGCGTACGAGCCGATCACCGCCACCTCCGCGCCGTCCCGCAGCACCCGCGCCACGCTTCCCGGCGCGTCCGGCCGCGCCGAGACGAGCACCGTCACCCCGCCGCCGCGCACCGCGGAGTGGACCCCCACGCCCTGCGAGATCCGCTCCTCTCCCCGCTCGCCGACCCGGTAGACATGGATCTCCCCGGTCTCCCGCTCCGCCCGCTCCTCGCCTGCCGAGGCCGACACCAGAACGTCGTCCGTGCCGATGTCCAGGACCGCGCGGACGTGGAGCGCCGCGCCTGTCAGCGCCCGGTCCCCGACCGCGAGCACCCGGGCCCCGCCCTCGTCGGCGATCCGCACCAGCCGCTCGTCGGCCGCGCCTTCCGGACCGAGCTCCTGCGGCGCCCACGCCGGCGCCCCCGGCAGCAGCTCCAGCCAGACCGGGTCCTCGTCCACCCGCACCGTCCGCGTCGCCCCGGTCGCCGGGTCCACCGCCAGATGCAGCTGGGTCCGCTGGTCCCGGGCCTGCACGAGCAGCAGCGGCGCCCCGTCCGCCGACCAGTGCACCCGCGCCAGATACGGGTACCGCTCCCGGTCCCACTCGACCTCGGTCCGCTCCCCGGCCAGATCCACCACGTACAGCCGCACGTCCGCGTTCGGCGTCCCCGCCGCCGGGTACGGCACCACCTGAGGCTCCCGCTCCGGATGCGCGGGATCGGCGATCCACCAGCGCCGCACAGCCCGGTCGTGGGCCCGCGCCACGAGCAGTCGGTCCGAGTCGGGCGACCACCAGAACCCGCGCGAGCGGCCCATCTCCTCGGCCGCGACGAACTCCGCGAGCCCGTACGTCGTGTGCGCGTCCTCCGGCTCCGCGAGCGCCCGGTCGCCCTCCCCGTCCGCCCCCGTCACCCGCAGCGCCCCGCCCACCACATAGGCCACGTACCGCCCGTCCGGCGACGGCCTGGGGTCGATCACCGGGCCCGGCACCGGGAGTTCCCGCGCGGTCCCCGCCCGCAGCTCCGCCGCGAACAGCCGCCCCGAGAGTGCGAAAGCGGCCAACTCCACTGCCGCGTCCACCGCGTACCCGACGATCCCGCCGGACCCCTCACGGCTCCGCTCGCGCCGCGCCCGCTCCTGAGCCGACAACTCCTCGGCCGCGCCCGAGAGCAGCGCCTCCGGGTCGGCCGCGAGCCGCTCCCGGGGCTCGTCCGTCAGGTCCAGGACCCAGAGCGCGTGGCTGCGTTCGGTGCCGGACGAGGACCGTACGAAGACCACGCGCGCACCGTCGGGGGAGACCGTGAACGTGCGCGGAACGCCCAGCGTGAAGCGCTGGGTCCGGGCGTACTGGCGGGGGAACGACACGGGACGCGACGGCAGTTGTGTGGAGGTCATGCGTCCGAAACTAGCGCTGTGCGCCCCCTCTGTGCCCCCGTACACCATCAATGCGGTGCCACACATAGTTATGATCCGTAGCGCTAGGTGGGTAGGGGACTCCTGACATCTGGCACATGCTCGCCGACCTGACCGTCCGAATATCCGACCGATGAAGTGTGGAGGTGAACCGCCGTGGCACTCTCGATTTCGGCGGTGGTGCTGCTGGCGATCGTCGTCTTCCTGCTGATCCGGAAATCCGGGCTGAAGGCTGGACATGCGGCGGTCTGCGCGCTCCTGGGGTTCTACCTGGCGAGCTCGTCCATCGCCCCGTCCATCAGCACGCTCACCACGAACGTGGCGGGCATGATCGGCGGCCTCAAGTTCTGAGCCTCGTGCTCGTCACAGGCCTCGCCTCGTAGGGTGGGGCCATGACGGTTCTCCCAGCCCGTCGTCTGCTCCTGGTGCACGCGCACCCCGACGACGAGTCGATCAACAACGGCGCCACCATGGCCAGGTACGCGGCCGAGGGCGCCCAGGTCACGCTCGTGACCTGCACACTCGGCGAGGAGGGCGAGGTCATTCCGCCCGCGCTCGCCCATCTCGCGCCCGACCGGGAGGACCGGCTCGGGCCCCATCGCGTCGGCGAGCTGGCCGACGCGATGAAGCAGCTGGGCGTCACCGACCACCGCTTCCTCGGCGGCCCCGGCCGCTTCCGCGACTCCGGGATGATGGGCGTCGAGCAGAACCGGCGCCCGAACGCGTTCTGGAACACGGACGTCGACACCGCCGCCGCGTACCTGGTCGAGATCGTCCGCGAGACCCGGCCCCAGGTCATGGTCACCTACGACCCCGACGGCGGCTACGGCCACCCCGACCACATCCAGGCCCACCGCGTCGCCATGCGCGCCGCCGAGCTGGCCGAGGACCCCGCGTACCGCCCCGACCTCGGCCCGGCCCACACGATCGCGAAGATCTACTGGAACCGCGTCCCGCGCCCGCTCGTCGAGGCCGCCTTCGCCCGGCTGCGCGCCGAGGGCGCCGGCTTCCCCGGCGTCGCGGACGTCGACGACGTGCCGGGGGTCGTGGACGAGGCGCTGATCAGCGCAGAGATCGACGGCGAGAGCACCGGAGAGCCGACCTGGGCGACCCGCAAGACCGCCGCGATGCGTGCCCACGCCACCCAAATCGCGGTCGAGGGTCCGTTCTTCGCGCTCTCCAACGACCTGGGGCAGCCGATCCTCACCACGGAGCACTACCAGTTGGTCAGGGGTACGCCGGGCGCGCCGGAGGGCGTGCGCGAGACCGACCTCTTCGCGGGCATCGAGACGGACCGTGAGGCCGACGCCCAGCGGGACGGGGGTGCGTGACGGTGAAGATCGTCTGGTACGTCGTCCTGGTGATCCTCGGCGCCCTCGTCGGCATCGCGGGCTCCTTCGTCCAAAACGCCTGGTTCCCCGGCGGGTTGATCCTCGCCCTGCTCGCCACCACGGCCGTCTTCTACGGCGGGCTGCGGGCCACCGACACCCAGCTCGGCGTCGTGGCGCCCGGCGCGGCCTGGCTCGTCGCCGTCGTCCTGCTCAGCCTCGGACGCCCGGAAGGCGACGGGGTCTTCGGCGGCGGAGTCGCCGAAATGATCTACCTGCTCGGTGGCATGGCGATCGCTGTGATGTGTGCCACGATGTCGCGGCTCGGCCGACCGGCCCCGTGAACAGGGTGACTTGAGAGAAGCTTCGGTGAAGGGGTGCCCGGACTTCTGCCGGATTGCCCCGTCCTGGGTCCCCGGTCGTCGGGTGCCTGTCCGCCCCGCCCAGTATGGTGGTGCGCGCCGCCGAGCCGCCCGGGTACACGAGCACCAGCAAGAGCGGGCGGTGGAGCCAACCGGGAGATCCTGCTTTGAGTCGTGAAACTGGTCGAGACACCGATAGTTCGTCCTCCGGCGCCCAGGGGCGCGGTGGAGCCGCGTACCCCTCGGGTACACCGCCGTACGGATCCCGCCAGTATCCGTCGCTCCACCCCACGCAGGACGGGTCCGACGAGGCGGCCGGTGCACCGGCCGCGCCGAGCGCTCCTCCGCTGCCGGAAGAGCCCAAGACCGAGACCACGCTGACCACGCGCATCCGGATCAACATCCCGGGTTCGCGGCCGATCCCGCCCGTCGTCGTCCGCAAGCCCGTCGGCGACAGCGGCTCGGAGGCCGGGCCCGCCCCTGCCGCCGAGGCCCCGGCACCGGCCCCCGCGCCCGAGGCGCCCGGCGCCCCGGCGGCGCCCGCTGCCG
The DNA here is from genome assembly GCF_040653315.1 of Streptomyces sp. NPDC047981. Classification (NCBI taxonomy): domain Bacteria; kingdom Bacillati; phylum Actinomycetota; class Actinomycetes; order Kitasatosporales; family Streptomycetaceae; genus Streptomyces; species Streptomyces sp. NPDC047981. The sequence goes on from NZ_JBEZNQ010000026.1 coordinate 101,179, forward strand.
CGGAGCCGCCGAAGGCCGAGGAGAAGCCGACCAGCGACTGGTTCGCGCCGCGCAAGCCGGCCGCGCCCGAGGGGGCCGGGGCGGCCGGCGTCTCG